>NZ_JBVVAK010000102.1:0-29257 GCF_055792825.1 Microvirga sp. GN3 | reverse complement strand
GGCGCCGCTCCTCCATCTGCTCCGGCGTCAGATGCGTCGGACGCCAAACGTTGCCCTCCATCGCGCACCTCCTCACGATGACCGATACCGCCCTATGTTACACCCTCTGCGTGAAGATCATTAGCCGCTGCTCAGGATTCAAAGATGGCCTCGTCAGCGCGACCTAGTTGAAGGGCGCTCTCCTCGGACAGGTTACGGCATGGATTGGTGGTCAGCGGCCTGCCGGACTCCCTATAAGTCCGAACTTCTGCGCGTTGATCGGCATGGCATCCGTAGGGGCCAGTGTGATTGGCAGCCCTCTGGCGATGATCGTTCTGGTGCTCGCGACCTGCAGCGACTGCGATGCATCTGCTGCCGCCGCCACCTGAGACGTCGCGACATCGTTCCTAACAGATTGGCTGTTGGGTATTCGTTTGCGACGTGCCGGTTCCAGCAGCGCGGGCTTGCCCTTGAAGGTTATTGAATTTGGCCATGGTCAGACTCCAATTGGCAACACCGGTAGCGTCCGGGCTACGCCCCGGGGTATCGCGTGATTCCGCGCGCGTGGCGGCCATAGAGTCTGACTGAGTATGTCGCAGATGCCGGAGCAGGCTGCCGAGGTCGACTCAGGCACCCTGCAGAACGGACGGGACGCAGCGTGTACGTCCGATAGCGGCTGTGCTCATTTCTTTCAAGAAGATCGCACCGACCCCCGTTTTCTCTCCCAGTAAGAGCCGGAATTGTCCGGAGTACTACTGGGCGGCACGAAGCCGCCCAGCAGAAACCTTGCTCAAGCCTGAGTTTCTATGGGCAGATCTCAACACGCCGCCAGACACCTCCAATTCGCTCACGAGCCGGATGGCAGCCACCCTGCCCTGTTGCCTCCGGGACATAGGACTGGGTAACCGTCGGACCCGCCGCCGGCGGCACCATGATCGACCCTGTGGTCTGGGCTTGGGCCGAGTCCGCTGCGGCCCCAACCCCGACGCCGCCAACGCCAGCCGCTATGATGGCCGGAATGACCCAAATGGGCAAAGCCGAAGCAGGCGTTGCCAATGCGATCGTTGAGGCTGCGAGAGCCACGGCAGACGTGACACCAATAAGAGCTTTTCTCATGATCATTGCTCCAAAAGCTTTTCGACCAGAGTGCATCAGGGCACCCTGCTGAGAGATGGGAGGGCCCGTTACAATGCCAGTCTGTAAGATCTGACAGGAGGTCGACTGTCTCCTTTTAGATTACCGTCAGCTTGCAAGGCACAGGCGTGGCGGCTTCTCCATGCCCCTTGAGCTCACGGCTATTGCGAATGGACGCGCGTCAGGACGGAGTTCGTACGGATGAATCAGGTGCGGGAGCAGACGATCGAGAAGAATGGCGGCTTCTGGGAGACCATCAAGGTCATCGCCCAGGCGCTTCTGATCGCACTCGTGATCCGCACATTGTTGTTCCAGCCTTTCAACATCCCATCGGCCTCGCTGGTCCCGACATTGCTCATTGGCGACTATCTGTTCGTCTCGAAATACGCCTATGGCTATTCCCGCTATTCCGTTCCCTTCGGCCCTTCCCTCTTCTCGGGACGCATCTTCGGCGCGCAGCCGAAGCGGGGTGATGTCGTGGTCTTCAAGCTGCCCAAGGATAACTCCACTGACTACATCAAGCGGGTCATCGGCCTGCCGGGCGACCGCATCCAGATGATCGGCGGCGTTCTGCACATCAACGGACAGTCGGTGCAGCGTGAGCGGATCGAGGATTACAAAACCACCGATTTCTATGGACGCCCGGTGGCGGTTCCCCAATACATCGAGACCCTGCCCAATGGCGTGAAGCACCGGATCATTGAAATCCAGGGCGACCGTGGAGCATGGGACAACACGCTCGTCTACACCGTGCCGGCGGGAGAGTTCTTCATGATGGGCGATAACCGGGACAACTCGGATGACTCGCGCGACCAGTCCAACGTCGGCTATGTGCCGTTCGAGAACCTCGTTGGACGTGCGGAGATCATTTTCTTCTCCATCGGCGGGAAAGCGTCCGCGTGGAAGATCTGGCAGTGGCCCTGGACAGTGCGCTGGGATCGGCTGCTCCGACCTGTGACGTGATGGCGACGGAGAAGCGATCTGCGCCATCACCAGCCGCGTGCCTCTCGCGGTCAAGGATGCCAACGGTACGAACCCCACATGCCGCAACGCTGCGGCACAGCCTTTTGGTGACGGTGGACAGTGATAAAGTCCTGACTGCTCCGGTTAGCCGGGACAAGCCGGCGCGCAGCGGTGCGGCCCCCAACGGGCTGGTTGTGTGCTATTTGGCACCACGCGAGAAAGCCAGATCGAGTTTCCGGGTCATGAGCCATCCTGTGAGATCTGACAGGAGATCGATGTGCCCGTTTGCTCTACATGCCACGAAACAGCGCAACACGTCAGACCGGCCTGTGATAGCGCCCAGTGCTTGCGCAGGTTGATAGGAATGCTCAGGACCGCCCCAGATCTCGAAGGAGAAACGATCATGATGGAACCACCCGCAGATCCTGGCTCCGGCGATCTACCCGTCCGGGCTCGTGAGTTCACAACGCAGAATGTCCTGGCGGCTTTGGCCGAGGCTGGACGCAGAGATGACCTGGCGCTTGAGGGTCTTACATCCCGCCCCGAAACCTGATTGGCCGCAGCGGTAGCTGAAACCTCGAAGACGATAAAGGCTCGGGATTTAGCGGCCGATCATAGAGTGACGCCCTCACGAGGAAGGGCGCATCCAAGGAATGGCTTCTCATGAAGTTACTCAAGGGCATCCCTATTCCTGAGACGAATAACCGTAATCGTTTGCATCGGTATGGAGACAGGGTGCCCGATCAGACTTCAAGCCGTGGGAGGGGGGTCTTTGAGAGAGTGCGGGAGCTCCTTGAGGCACTTGCCTGGCGTCAGTTTGCGCCGGTTATGGGCATTGCCTTGCTCCTGGCAGCAGGAATTATTCTTCATCGTGTCCTACAAGGTTTCAGCTGGGATGCCGTGAAGGACGCTCTTGCCCGACGTTCCACTGCGGATTTCGCGAAAGCAGGTGCCGCCACAGCATTGTCCTACGTTGCGCTCGTCGGATATGACGTGCTCGCTCTTCGTGAGGTCGGTGCACGTGTCAGACTTCGCACGGCGGCGGCCGCCGCCTTCATCGGGCAGAGTTTTACCTTCACCATCGGCTTCGGACTGCTCACCGGCAGCGCCGTCCGCCTGCGCATCTATGGCTTGGCTGGTGTTGCGGCCGAAGATATTGTCGCTATCGGCATCCTGTGCGCTCTGACGTTCTGGTCCGGGCTTCTCGTCCTGGCCGCCTTTGCGCTCGTGGCCGAGCCCTCTGTCGTTACGCTGATCGATGGACTGCAGCCCTGGCTGAATATGGCCGTAGGGCTCGCGCTTCTCGCGGGCTTACTGGGGCTGGTTTGGGTCAGTCAAGGGGAGCGCATTCTCCAACGTGGAGACTGGAGCTTCCGCCTGCCCCAGGCCCCGACAATATTTGGGGCGATCGTCATTGGCTCTATTGATACTGCGGCGGCAGCACTCGCATTGTGGTTCCTTCTTCCCCAGACCGGTGACCTGACGTTCCCGGCCTTCCTGGCGACGTTCATCCTTGCAACAGTGCTCGGTGTGATCAGCCATGTTCCCGGGGGCGTCGGGATCTTCGACGCAACCATCCTTCTCGCGAACCCAGGCTTGCCCAAGGCTGACCTCGCCGCATCGCTTCTCGCGTTCCGCATCATTTACTATCTCGTCCCGTTTGGCCTGTCCGTCCTGCTCCTGACCTTGCGTGAACTGGAAGAGCATTGGCAGAGAGTTAGGGATATCACACGGCAGTTCGGCGATACGGTAGGGCCGGCCGTCCCACAGGCGAGCGCGCTGGTGGTATTTGCCGGAGGGACCATTCTGCTCCTGTCAGGAGCTTTGCCAAGCGAAAGTCAGCGCATGGCCTATTTGCGGTATGCCGTCCCCCTTCCCTTCGTGGAGGCCTCGCATCTGCTCGCCAGCGTCGTCGGCGTCGTCTTGCTGGTCCTCGCGGGCGGGCTGGCGCGAAGGCTGGCAAGGGCCTGGCGGGCGGCAATCGCTCTCCTGGCTGCAGGTGCACTGTTTTCGCTCGCGAAGGGACTCGACTACGAGGAGGCGGCCGTCTGCCTGGCCGGTATCGGTGTGCTCACTACCGCCCGAGGCGCATTTTACCGCCAAGCTGAAATCTTCGCGACATCCCCCTCAATCGACTGGATCATGGCGGGAATTGCCGTAATCGTCACCTCAATCTGGCTTGGCCTCTTTTCCTACCAGCACATCGAGTACAATGATCAGCTGTGGTGGGAATTCGCCTATTATGGCGATGCTCCACGCTTCCTGCGGGCCACGCTTGGGGTCGCCGTCGCAGTGGTTGGCGTTGCGGTTTATGCGCTGGTCCATCGCCGCCCCTACCATGCAAGCCACGCCCCAAAGGAGACGCTCGATGCGGTGCGCTCGATTGTAACTGCCTCTCCCCGCGCCGAAGCTCACCTCGCCCTGCTCGGGGACAAGCAGTTCCTGCTTTCCGAGGCGAGGGACGGATTTATCATGTACGGCATACAAGGCCGAAGTCTCATTGCCATGGGCGACCCAATTGCCCAAACCGACGAAACAACTCAGGACCTCGTGTGGCGCTTTCGAGAGTTGGCCGACAATCTCGCGGCGACGCCTGTCTTCTACCAGGTCTCGACCGAATATCTGTCGATTTACCTCGATGTGGGTTTCGCGCTGGTGAAACTCGGGGAGGAAGCGTGGGTCGATCTCAGCCGCTTTACGTTGCAGGGCGGAGAAGGGCGCAAGCTCCGGCAGGCCCAGGCAAGAGCCCTGAACGCGGGGACGACATTCGCCATCGTCCCAGCGGGCGAAATTGATCCAACATTACTCGAACTGCGGGAGGTCTCAGATCTCTGGCTCCGGGAAAAGGGGCAGGAGAAGGGCTTCTCGCTTGGCTTCTGGTCGGATGCCTATCTCCGCTGCTCTGACTGTGCGATCATCCGCCACGACGGCAGAATCGTCGCGTTCGCGAATATCTGGCGCAGCGCCGATCGGCGCGAGTTCACGATCGACCTGATGCGCCACAGACCCGACGCCCCGGGAGGCTGCATGGATCTGCTGTTTGTCGGGCTGATGAGCCAGGCCAAGATGGAAGGCTACCGCTGGTTCAATCTCGGAATGACCCCTTTGGCAGGTCTTCCAACCCATCGCCTCGCATCATGGTGGAGCCGTATCGGCGGCCTAATCTATCGGCGCGCCGATCGGTTCTACAATTTTGAGGGCGTGCGGGCTTTCAAGCAGAAATTCAGGCCCGAATGGCGGCCGCGCTATCTCGCGTATCCGGGGGGGCTTGCTCTGCCGCGGGTGCTTCTGGACGTGACCACCTTGATCGCAGCAAGCCCGCGACGTGCCGACTGCCCCGATTGCTTGAGCCCGTCAGAGGAGAACTCATGCTGCGCCTCTACCCCCTGATCATTTCTGCCGTGTTCATCCTATCGGTTCTGCCAGTCAGAGCGGCACCGCGGGAGGTCACAGTTGACCAGGACACGTTCGGCTCCGTCCAGGTGTTCGCACCTGTTGATGAGCCAAAGCAGTTCATCACGTTCCTGGTCGATGGTGAGCTTACGCCGGAACGGCGCGCCAACATCGAAGACTTGGTTGCACGAGGCGCCGCCGTCGTACCACTTTCCTCCTCGATGACCATGCAGCGTTTGGACCGAGAGGCTGATGCGGACGCCACCTGCTTGTATGCCCTTGGCGAATTTGAGGATCTCTCCACCTCGGCTCAACGCGCGCTCGGCACTACCACTTACCGTTGGCCGGTCATTCTTGGGGCGGGCCCGGTCGCCGGCACAATCGCCTATTTATCGCTCGCGCAGGCACCGCCCAATACCGCAGCTGGCGCAGTCAGCATTGGAATGCAGACGAAGCTGTCAAGCCGCCTGCCGTTCTGCGCTGGCGCCAAAGCCTCACCTGCTCCCGACGGCGGCTTCGTCTATGCACCGAGCGACGACGTCCCCGGCCGCTGGGTCCTTATCTTGGCTGGCCCGGCCGATCCTGAGATCGACGCGATCGTGAAGGGAGATAGCAGCAACGAATTGCGTGTGGTTCCAGTCGAGGAGCCCGTCCGGTTCCAGGCGGCCCTAGCGGCGGCCCTCGAGATCGGTGTAAGTTCTGTCGCCACTGTGAGCGGTTTACCACTCGTTGAGTTGCCAAGTAAGCAGCATCCCGTCGCACTTGCCATCTTCCTCTCGGGAGATGGAGGGTGGCGCGACATCGACAAGCAGGTCGCCGAGATGCTGGCCAGCAAGAACATCGCGGTCGTGGGCGTGGATTCCCTGCGCTACTTCTGGAGGAAGAAAACGCCGGAGATGATTGCGGAGGATCTTGAGCGGATTGCCCTGATCTATAGCCAGCGCTGGCAGGTGCCGCATCTTGCATTGCTGGGCTACTCCATGGGGGCGGATGTGCTTCCGCCGGCGTGGCCATTCCTTCCGGCCACTATCCGGACCAACGTGAAGCTGATTGCATTGATGGGCCTCGAACCCACGGCCAGCTTCGAGATCTCGGCCGCAGGCTACGTTGGTGTTGCTTCTGCTGCGGACGTAGACATTCGATCCGCGCTGAAGACCCTGCCGGCGCAACGCGTCATGTGCTTTTATGGCGCGGATGAGCAGCCCGGGGTCGATACCGCCTGCACCTTGCCGGAACTCGATAACGCCACCAGGATCATGCGGCCCGGAGGGCATCATTTCGATGGCGAGTACCAACCCATAGCGCAGGCCATTCTTGATCGGTTGCAGGACAGCAAGTGACGATGCTCACTTGTCTTGAGCAGCGCATCGTCCGGCGCGAAACGAAGGTCCGCGTCAGCGAAAAACCAGGCCCACTTTTTAAGCATGATGCGCTAGATGTTTGATCAAGAGTCTGATGGTACCAGACGCTGTCATAACAGCAGAGGGCTCTGTCGTAACTTCGGAGTGAGCGTGAGGAAGTTGCAGAAGCATCGTGGGAGCGCTCGCCCGCAATAGGTCAAGTTGTCTTCACGACTGCGCCTGAACAGCTTATGTCTGAAGTCGCGGCTGACGACATCGCGTCAGGCAGTTTCATGACACATTCCTCTGCCGAAGTCTCCAATCCTGCTATCGAAGCCATGGCTAAACTCTCCAGCAGGGGCAAAGGCTGCGACTTAACTCCCGACGAGACCGCTGACCCCGTGGTCACCAAACCAGTTGTCGAACTCTCCGGCGTAATTGCTAATATCGCTGCCACCAAGGCCATCGCCACGCGCATATGCACCCCCTGAATAGGCGGCCGCGCCCACCGTCATGACAGTTAGCGCACTGAGAACCTTCCTCATGATCATGCTCCGTCTCGTGGTTGACCAGTCGGCGGCCCGCAGCAATCCGGCGTCCCACCTACGTGTTATCTGCCGAGGAGATTGAGTTGGATTATGGCAAGAACGGCGTAGCCCCTGTCCTGGTCGCGGGATTGCGTATTCAGCACAGCAGAAATCGTCGAAACACCAGCCATATTACGGCCAAGCCACGTATGGCTCGCGACAGGCCTCACGTTCACTGGATCGGCCATGGGCGGCACAGTGACCGAAGCTCTGTCTCGATAGGACAACACCCTCGCCTAGAGCGTTAGGTTTCGCCGATATAACTGATGTCGGCCTGTGTCCTTGGCCATGGATCGCGATCACCAAATCAATCTAGTCACAATGCCGAGCGTCAGCCCCTCAACTTCACCAGTGTGATCACACCCTATCGTGAGCACTAGGTCCAGCTCAAACCCGAGGTAAGTCATAAAAGCCGACCGTGATCCTGCTGACTGAGCTTTATGCCCGAAGTGCACGATAGCAGTCCAAAACCGGAACTTGCATCGACAGAGTGCCTGTCAGATTTCTCAGGCTGACGACGGGACTATGGACGGACAAGTTAGAGAACAGTGCGGAGGCTCTCCTTGTAGGAAGTCTCCTCAAAGCAATCGTGTAGTCGATGCAATGAGCGACCCAGGGGGAGCATGCGCACGTTGTTGCTGCCCTCGCCAATCCGGTGGGATGTACGGTCGGAACGGTGAACAAGCTCACTCACCTGAGCGGCCGCCAGAAGAGGAGATTACCATGGCTGCAGCGCTTCCAGTGCTTGCCAATGAAGGGGGCCTTTCGCGCTATCTCGACGAAATCCGTCGCTTCCCCATGCTTGAGCCGCATGAGGAGTACATGCTCGCCAAAAGCTGGCGCGAGCATGGAGATCGCGAAGCCGCCCATAAGCTCGTGACATCCCACCTGCGCCTGGTTGCCAAGATCGCCATGGGCTATCGCGGCTACGGCCTGCCGATCGGCGAGGTGGTGTCGGAAGGCAATGTCGGCCTGATGCAGGCCGTCAAACGCTTCGAGCCCGACAAGGGCTTCCGCCTCGCCACATATGCCATGTGGTGGATCAAGGCGGCGATTCAAGAATACATCCTGCGCTCCTGGTCCCTCGTGAAGATGGGCACCACCGCGAACCAGAAGAAGCTGTTCTTCAATCTGCGCAAGGCGAAGGGCCGCATCTCCGCGTTCGAGGAAGGCGATCTTCGTCCTGATCAGGTCAAGCAGATCGCCACCCAGCTCGGCGTGACCGAGCAGGACGTGGTGGACATGAACCGCCGCCTCGGCGGCGATGCCTCCCTCAATGCTCCCTTACGCGACGAAGGCGAAGGCGGCGGCGAATGGCAGGATTGGCTCGTCGACAGCGGCCAGAGCCAGGAGCAGGTGCTCGTCGAGGAGGAGGAAGGCCAGAACCGGCTGACCGCCCTGCGTTCCGCGCTTTCCGTGCTCAATCCGCGCGAGCGCCGCATCTTCGAAGCGCGCCGCCTGTCGGACGATCCGATCACACTCGAAGAGCTCTCCACCGAGTTCGGCGTGTCTCGCGAACGCGTCCGCCAGATCGAGGTGCGCGCCTTCGAGAAGGTGCAGGAAGCGGTCAAGAAGAACCTGACCCAGATCGAGACCTCGGCAGCCGAGGCTTAAATCGACCTCCCATGAACTCATGAAAAAAGCCGCGCTCGATGCGCGGCTTTTTGCTAGCGCATCGTGCGGAAAAGTGGTTTCGGTTTCCCGCATCAACGATGCGCCGCTTAAGGGATTGAGCATCGGATTGGATCCCAAAAGTGCAAGTCCACTTTTGGGTCCGATGCTCTAGCGGAAGCCCGCTATCCTACTGCCATTGATTGAAGGCGTCGTTGAGGATCTGGTTGCCGGAGGCGCCTTTCTCGAAGCTCAGGATCGCGCGCTGGCCGGACGCCATCCGCACCGGCAGGTCGATCCAGTTGCGGCGCACGAAGAGCTGGGTGTTGCGCGCCACATCGACCTGCAAGTTGGAGAGGCCGATCAGAAAAAGGTTCTCGCGCACGGGCACCGGCAGGCCGGCAACCGGGGTGCCGCGAGCTGCTTCCTCGTCCTTGAACTGCAGCAATCCGACGTCCCGGATGACACGGTTCGTATCGCCTTCGCGGGTGGTGAAGGTGAGTTCGACCGTATGGGAGGCCGGCAGCGTCGCGTCGAGGTTGCGCCGCAGCATCATGCGCATCGTCAACCCGGCATCGGGCACCTCGATCAGGGCACTGACGGCTTTCTCGAGGGGCTGACCCTGGCCGGGATTGACGTCCTCAAGACGCCACGTCACCCGCCCGACCTGCGCCTTGGGGGTCTGCGGGTTGGCGGGATCCTCTTCATAGAAGACCGCACGTTGCACCACACCTGCTTCCTGGCGAGGGGCCGGGGCTGGAACGGGCGTGGTCGAGGGGGCAGCCTGACCGCCGACCCGCTCGTTGATCTTGGAATCGGCGGGAGCCGGCTGCGGCGCTTCAGCAACCGGGGTTTCGGGAGCAAGATCCTCGGGCCTGTCGCGCCACAGGAACGCGAAGGCAGCAATGGCCGCGATCACGAGCGCCATCACCGACCCGAAGATGATCGTCCGCGTCCGTCCCTTGCCCTGCATGGCCGGGTGAGGCCGGCTGTCAACCTTGGGCCGCGCCACGGCGGGCTCGGCATAGGTGCCCTCGGCCTCTTCTTCCACGGCGGCTTGAGGAGCGGGCGCCCGCAGGCCATGGACCGAGCCGGCGCTCCGAGTTCCTTCGCGCGTCGGCTGATCGGCGGCCGGCATAGTCGAGAAGGCATCGTCATCGAACCCGGCCGGCGGCGCGGTGTAATCCGCCTCGACCCTGGTGATGGCCTCGTCGAGGGAGCGGCCTTCCTGCTGGATTTCCGCCTCGGTCAGAGGCGGGTCAAGGGAACGCAACTGCGCGATCAAAGCCGTGCGGGCACGCTCGTAGACAGCGTGCCGCTTGTCGGGGGTTTGCTCGGGCAAGCCTTCGACGGCTCGGGCGATGAGAGGGTAATAATCTGCCATTTCTCTTGGGATTGCCCCGCTCAGGCTCCGTCGTCAACCCTCAAAGGGGTTCTTCATCAGGATTGTGTCGTCACGCTCCGGCGAAGTCGAGAGCACGGCGACGGGCGCCCCGATCAATTCCTCGACGCGGCGGACATATTTGATCGCCTGTGCCGGTAGGTCAGCCCAGGAGCGTGCTCCCGCGGTCGAGCCGCTCCAGCCCTCGATCTCCTCGTAGATCGGCTCGACGCGCGCCTGCGCGCCCTGGCTCGCCGGGAAGTAATCGATGGTCTCGCCATCGAGCTTGTAGCCGGTGCCGATCTTGATGGTCTCGAAGCCGTCGAGGATGTCGAGCTTGGTGAGCGCGATGCCGTCGATGCCGGAGGTGCGGACGGTCTGGCGCACGAGCGTGGCATCGAACCAGCCGCAGCGGCGCTTGCGGCCCGTGACCACGCCGAACTCCTTGCCCTTCTGGCCGATCAGTTCGCCGGTCTCGTCGAACAGCTCGGTCGGGAACGGCCCCTCGCCCACGCGGGTCGTGTAGGCCTTGGCGATGCCGAGCACATAGCCGACGCTACCCGGGCCGAGTCCTGAACCCGTGGCCGCCTGTCCGGCCACCGTGTTGGACGAGGTGACGAAGGGATAGGTGCCATGGTCGACATCGAGCAGCGCGCCTTGAGCGCCCTCGAACAGGATGCGCTTGCCAGCCCGACGCTCGTCGTCGAGCAGACGCCACACGGCATCCATGTAGGGCAGGACCTTCGGCGCGACGGAAGCCAGCTCCTCGTAGATCGCCTTCGGCTCGAACTCGTCGAGACCGAAGCCGCGGCGAAGCGCATTGTGGTGTGTGAGCAGGCGTTCGATCTTTTCAGGGAGAGCCGAGAGATCGGCGAGATCCATGAGGCGGATGGCGCGGCGGCCGGCCTTGTCCTCGTAAGCCGGACCGATGCCGCGCTTGGTCGTGCCGATCTTCGTGCCGGCGCTGCCGCTTTCGCGCAGCGCATCGAGCTCGCGGTGGATGGAAAGAATCAGCGTGGCGTTTTCGGCCACGCGCAGGTTCTCGCGGGTGATCGAGACGCCCTGCTCGGAAAGCCGCTCCACCTCGCCGGCGAGCGCATGCGGATCGAGCACGACGCCGTTGCCGATGACGGAGAGCTTGCCCGGACGCACGACGCCGGAGGGTAGCAGAGAGAGCTTGTAGACCTTGTCGCCGATCACGAGGGTATGGCCGGCATTGTGCCCGCCCTGGAACCGCACGACCACGTCCGCCTGTTCGGACAACCAGTCGACGATCTTGCCCTTGCCTTCGTCGCCCCACTGGGCGCCCACGACAACCACATTCGCCATCGCTCAAGCCTCACATAAAAAAACCCCGGCGCAAGGCCAGGGTTGGGTCAAAAACCTTGCAAACCCTCATGGTGGATCGCGCGCCTCAGGTCAAGGCGGAATGCGCCCCGATCCCGTGATCATATGGGTCGTGAAGGGCGGGAATGTGGTTGCCGTTCGGAAGCGGCCGACGAAAACCGCCACGGCCAAGCTATGGCGGGTGCTGGTCGATCCGTCCGCGCCGGATCAGATCACGAGAAAATCGGAGGCTTTCAGGTTGAGCTTCGCCTTCACCTTGGCGAACTCGATCGCCTTCTTGGCTCCCGAGCCATCCGGATCGTAGAATAGAACGCCGGTCTTCTTGCTGTAGACGATGTAATCGTTCTTATCCTTGGCCTTGTCGCCGATGGTGAAGAACGATGTGCTCAACTTGCCCGCCTTCTTCAGCTTGGAGAAGACCGCGTTCTCCAGGTGGATCTTGTCCTCCTTCGGCTTGAAATCGCTGATCGTATCAAAGTTCACCTTGCGGTCCGTCTTGGAGGTACCGAGCTTCGCGGCGAAGACGAACGCATCCTTGCCCTTGCCGCCGATGAGCATGTCATTGCCGTAGCCGCCGCTCAGCGTATCGTTGCCGAGCCCACCGTCGAGCCTGTCGCGGCCATCGGCTCCGACAAGCCTGTCGTTGCCGCCAAGACCATAGAAGGCATCCGCTCCGACATCGCCCCACAGCACATCGTGACCGTTGCTGCCCGTGATCTTCTCGGGGGACCGGTTTGTCACGCCGATCGTGAAGGTCTTCTCCTCGCTCAAGCCGTCCCGGTCCGCCACGCGCACCCTGATGGTGTAGGAGGCGGCCTGTTCGTGATCGAGCCTCAGGCCATCGGCGACGACGAGCTTGTCCCCTTGAAGCGCAAAGCGCCCCCCGGCATCGTCGAGCAGGGCATATGTGAGCGTATCACCCGAGATCGCATCCGTGTTCCTGGCAGACAGCGTGCCGACGACGGTGCCGTTGGCGGCCGCCTCCACGATGACCGCGGCGCTCAAGGCGAGATCGCTCGGCGCTTCGTTCATCTTGAAGCGCTGCTGATAAATTTCCCTGACGCCGGACTGATCAGAGTACCACGCGACGACCCAGCTTCCATCATTCAGGGCCGTGACGACGGGCCAAACCCCATCACCGGATGTATCGGTATTGACCAGCGTTTCCGCGTCGGATGCCGCCTGTCCGAACCTGTCGAACGCCTTCTGATAGATGCCACTGCCGTGCGCATCGCTCGCGGACCAAGTGACAACCCAGCCGCCATTCGCCAGGTCTGTAACGTGATGTACCAAGCCATCGGTAGCCGCGGCGACGACGGCCTCGGCATCGGCCGCCTTACCGTCCTTGTCGAAGCGCTTCTGGTGAATGCCGCCATTGTCGTTCCAGGTGACGATCCAGCCGCCATCGCGCAAGCCGGCTATGCTTGGAAACTGGTTGGCGACGACGGTGGAGAGGGCGACATCATCGGAGACGGTACCGCCATCCGCATCGAAGCGTCTTTGGTAAAATCCGGACGTAAAGTCTTGCCAAGTGACGACCCAGCCGCCGTCAGCGAGGGCCGCGATCTTCTGATTTGCCTGCGATCCAGCCGTCTTCTGCGTGATAAGTCGGTCCCCATCCGGGTTGGGCTTGCCTGTGCTGTCGAAAATTCGTTGATAAACGTCGTAATCTCCGGCCCCGTCGCGGGAGACCCAAGTGACGATCCAACCTCCATCGGGAAGCACGCAGACCTCGGGTTCATTGACGGTCCCGGTTCCCGTGTTGACACGGATCGCGTCGGTGACGGGATTTCCGCCGGCATCGAAGCGCCTTTGAAAGATCCCGGTGCCGGCGGCCCAAAAAGCGACCCATCCGCCATCGGGCAAGGCCACAACAGACGGGCTGATGCCGGTCTCGCCGTCTTCGAGCGCCTTTATGGGACCGCCGACCGGCTGGCCGTTCTGACCGTATCTTTGGCCGAGAACGTCTTCTTTCCCGCCTCCAATTTCTCGACGCCAGACGACCAGCCATCCTCCATCCTCCAAGGCGGTGATGGCCGGTCTGATCTCATTCCCCGTGCCGCCGGGCGGGGAAACCATCGTCTCCACGCCAACTTTATAGACCTTACCCATCGTCCCCCCCCTGAATGCGCATGTGATAACATAAACTAACCTGACTTAAAAACCGGCATAGATGGCCCGGAGGCCGCGATGCGGGCCGTGTGCCAGTGATCTCGATGGGGTGGCGCGCGGTGCTTCTTTCTCGGCAGCGGGATCGCCAGGACGAGGCTGGCCATGACCGCGTGGGTGTCAAAGAGCCAGCGCTTTCGGGCCCGCAGTCTGCGCTGCGAGCCTGAGTGGTGATCGAGGGTGGCGCGACGGGCAGCCCGGCTCGATGTCTGATGGTGAAGGGAAGAGCCGAACTGCCTCTTCGCGCACGGCTTGTTGAGGCGGACAGGCGAGGCCGGCTCAGTCAACCGCCGCAGGCGGTGACCGTCTGCGCGACGGCGGCCTGCGACCGATCCCGACGACCAACCCAGCATCCTGGGCCTCCCGTCACCCGCACCTGCGTTCAGTGCGTGCACAGGACCGTGCCTACTCCCACACTGCGACGCCTCGCGAGCGCGCCCCTCTCAGGAGCAGATCTGAGGCAATGATATAGCCAAGATTGGGAATGATGTCAAGAACAAAAGTGGAACATGTGCGGTGTCATTCCCGGCCGGAGCGGAGGGGAAGGGAACCCACCCGCATGCACACCGCTATGGATCCCCTTCCCAGTCCTGCGGACCGCCGGGGATGACACCCTCCACGTCATCACCGGCCTTGGGCCGGTGATCCCGATCGGCAAGGCGCGGCGCTTCACAGCATCGGGATAGCCGGGACAGGCCCGGCCATGACGTGAAAGGGGGATGCACCACTGTCATCCCGGGGCCGCGCAGCGGAGCCCGGGATCCATAAACACGGCGTTTCCAAAAAGGGCGAGCAGCATTGCGCCACGTTCTGGAACGCCGGCGGTTATGGATTCCGGGCTCGCCTTCGGCGCCCCGGAATGACAGTGGACGCTATTGGAGTGTCATTCCCGGCCGGAGATGGCGGAGCCATCGCAGGGGAAGGGAATCCGCTTACACGCTCCCCTATGGATCCCCTTCCCTCGCTGCGCTCGCCGGGGATGACACCAGTGCACCAGTCTCTTTCCCGTCATGGCAGCACGGTTTGCAGCGTCTACTCTTCGGAGCAGTAACTTCGCTGTCATTTGACAAACACAACGAGGTGTAGGAGCCTCGGCCCATCATGTTGAGCCTTCTACGATACCGTCGCGGCCTGCATCGGGCAGGCAACCTCATCGCGGGCAAGTAGCCCCGAGCTCAACGCGCGTCTGCGCTCCGAGCTCGGGGCGCTCCAAATCATCTGAATCCTTGGACATCCTGTGAGGACGCATGCCGGTTCACCCGGCACGGCGGCATGGCTATCGCCTCAAGCTTGCGTTCCGCGTCGCGAATCCGAGCCTCGTCCAGGGCCAGACCAACAGCGCTCTTCCGCCTCCGAATGTCCTGATCGGCGGAACGAGCACCAGCCCGGTGCGACGGGCCCGGGCGCTTCAACTTAACCCCATCCATCCCCGGAATCCGATGGCGATCCCGGCCGCCCGCTGCGGCGTCCCGCGCCGCAGCATCTTCAAGAAGCAGCATCTTCAAGAACAGGAGACATCGAATGACCAAGAAAACAGCGCGCACCGCAAAGCCACGGATCACCCTGACGGCGGTGGATCATGAGAAGCTTTCAACCCTTGCCGAAGCGGCCCTGCACACGATGCCGGATGTGGCACGGGAGCTCGCCGAGGAGCTCGACCGGGCTCATATCCTGCCTGGCGGGAAGCAGCGTGCAGATGTTGTCCATATGGGCTGCGAAGTCGACTTTCGGGATGACACCACAGGGCGCGTGCAGACGGTCACCCTGGTTTATCCGCACGAGGCCGACATCTCGCAGGGAAAGATCTCGGTGCTGACGCCGATCGGAACCGCCCTCATCGGGCTCCCACTCGGACAATCGATCGATTGGACCACCCGCACGGGGGAATCGAAGCGTCTGACCGTCCTGCAGATTCGCAAGTCCGCTTCGGTGGAACAGGAGGCCGTCTGAGCGGACGCATCTGGACTGCCCTGCTCGTCATGGTCGGGCTCGTCCCGGCCATCCACATCTTTGCAACGTCGAGGTTCTCAAGTCGTGGATCCCCGGAACAAGTCCGGGGATGACGGCGGAGGGGATCGGTCCTGACGGAATCTCCATGCGTATGCGAGAAAACGCGAGGCTTCACCCCCGTCCGCGTGCGCTCTTTCCCGTCTTCACGCGGTGCTCGATGAAGTTGCGGATTTCGCGGGTGCGGCGATGGGGGTCGAGCACTTCCGCGTCGATGCCGTAGCGCCAGGCGAGATCGAAGCGCGATGGATCCCTGTCCAGGGCCACCAAGTCCCGCACATAGGCGACGGCTTCCTCGGTCGTCCGGCAGAAGCCTTCCTTCACGAGGATATCCGTCCGGCGGCTCAGGATGGCGGCGAGTTCGCTTAAAGAAAACTCCGGGTGGTACTGCACGCCCCAGAACACGCCGCCATCCTGGCGGATCTCGGCCGCCTGGACCGGCGAGATTGCATTGCCGGCAAGCACCGTGCAGTCGCCCGGCAGGTTTGTGACCATGTCGAGATGGATGGCGGGCGCATCAAAAGCCGCGGGGCGACCTTCGAGCATGGGGTGGTCGCGGCCAGCCTCGGTAGCCGTGATTTTGCGAGCGACGCCCACCTCGCGCCCGAGCGGGTTTACCTGCACGTCTCCGTCCGCCGCGACGGCCGCGACCTGCAGGCCCCAGCATGAGCCGAAGGATGGCGTGCGGGATGCATAGACCGCCCGCATCAGGTCGATCTGGCTCAGGATGTCGGGAGTGCGGTCGTAGATGTTGAGGTGCGAGCCGGTGAGCACGATGCCGTCATAGGATTCGAGGCCCGCCGCGTCCGGCAGGTTCGCGCCCTCATCCGTCGGAAAGGCGATGTCGCAGACGGCATCGCCTTCGATACCCTGAATCACCTCCGCATAGGATTCCGAGAGGGTTAGTCCATAGGCTTCCTTGTGGGCCTGCCTTGCGCCCCGCGTATTGCCCTCAACTACCAGAAACCGTAAGGCCATGCGTATCACCCGCTTTCTTTCGCGCCGGTTTAGCCGAACGGCGCAAAGCAGCAAGCGCAATAAGGTCCTGCCTCCAATGAAATTTCTGCAATCGCTCTGGCAAGGTCTTTGGGGGCAGGCCTATCTTCTCCTGGTTCTCACCACGCTCATGTGGGCCGGTAACGGCATCGCCGGCCGGCTCGCCATCGGCGAGATCTCCCCCATGGTGCTCACCTGCCTGCGCTGGATCG
Source organism: Microvirga sp. GN3 (assembly GCF_055792825.1). Lineage (NCBI taxonomy): Bacteria > Pseudomonadati > Pseudomonadota > Alphaproteobacteria > Hyphomicrobiales > Methylobacteriaceae > Microvirga > Microvirga sp. GN3. The sequence continues at coordinate 12,138 of NZ_JBVVAK010000102.1, read as the reverse complement.
TCGTGGTGGCGATCCTGCTGCCCCTCGTCGGGCGCCAGCTCGTGGCGGAATGGCCGAAATTCAGGGCTCGCTGGTTCTTCACGCTTATCATGGGCGTCTTCGGCTTCACGGCCTTCAACGCGCTCTTCTATGCCGCCGCCCATCACACCAGCGCGGTCAACCTCACCATCTTCCAGGGCTCGATTCCGGTCTTCGTGCTCATCGGCATGATCGTCGTCTTCCGCGCCCGCGTGATCCCGCTGCAGATCATCGGCATGATCGTCACGCTCATCGGCGTGATCACGGTATCGGTCAAAGCCGATTGGGAGATCCTGAAGACGCTCGCGATCAATATCGGCGACGTGTGGATGCTGATCGCCTGCGTGTTCTATTCGGTCTATACGCTGGGCCTGCGCTATCGCCCGGAGATGCCGGGCCTCGTGTTCTTCGCCGCCATGGCGGTCGTGGCCTTCGCGAGTTCCCTGCCCCTCGTCGGCGCGGAGATGATCCAGGGCACGGCGCAGTTTCCCACGCCGAAGGGCTGGCTCATCCTGCTCTACGTGGCTCTCCTGCCTTCGCTGCTGTCGCAGATCTTCTTCATCCGCGGCGTGGAGCTGATCGGCCCGGCGCGGGCGGGCCTCTTCGTCAATCTCGTGCCGGTCTTCGGCGCCCTGCTCGCGGTGGTGCTGCTCGGCGAGCCTTTTGCGCTTTATCACGCGATCGGGTTGGCGCTCGTGCTCGGCGGAATCTGGCTCGCGGAGCAGCGGCGGTAAGTACGTCGCTCCGACGGACATCAGACCCTCCACTGTCATCCCCGCGAAGGCGGGGATCCATAAACGCGACAGCTTGAGAGAAGACGCGGCGGCCTCCGCTTCGATTGTTCTGAATCGTCAGCGGTTATGGATTCCGGGCTCGCCTCCGGCGCCCCGGAATGACAGTGGCGAGTTCGCTAATCCGCGAACACCACCGTCTTGCGGCCGTTGAGGATGATGCGATCCTCAAGGTGATAGCGCACGGCACGGGCCAGCACGCGACGTTCGATGTCGCGGCCCTTGCGGACGAGATCCTCCGCGGAATCGCGATGCGTGATCGACTCCACATCCTGCGCGATGATCGGGCCCTCATCGAGATCGGACGTCACGTAGTGTGCCGTCGCGCCGATCAGCTTCACGCCGCGGGTATGGGCCTGATGGTAGGGTTTGGCACCCTTGAAACTCGGAAGGAACGAGTGGTGGATGTTGATGCAGCGCCCCGCGAGCTTCGCGGCAAGACCATCCGACAGGACCTGCATATAACGCGCGAGCACCACGAGATCGACTTTCGAGTCGCGGATGATCTCCCAGACCTGTGCTTCCTGCTCGAGCTTCGTGTCCTTCGTGACGGGAAGGCAGTGGAACGGGACCTTGCCCAGATCCACATGGCTGTAGGTTTCGGCCGGATGATTGGCGATGACACCGACGAGCTCGAAATCGAGCTCGCCGATGCGCCAGCGATAGAGAAGATCCGCGAGACAATGGTCGAATTTCGAGACCAGCAGCATGACCCGGCGCTTCTCGCCCGGATCGCGCAAGGTCCATGTCATGCCAAGACGCTCGGCGAGCGGCGCGAAGCCGCTCTTCAACGCATCGAGATCACTCTCTCCCGACACGGGATCGAAAACGACACGCATGAAGAAGCGATCCGTCTGCGTGTCGTCATATTGCTGAGCATCGAGGATGTTGAGACCCGCATCCGACAGATGCCCTGCCACGGCAGCCACGATACCGGGCCGGTTCGGGCAGGCGAGCGTCAGAACGAAGCGCTGTCGCAGGGACGATGCCATGATGCGTTCCTCTTCCATCCTTGCTTGCTGCATCTTCTTCTCGGCGAACCGGTATCCACTTCGCCGGAAGATGCTTTAGAAGCGCACGGCGCGGGCGCGCTTGACCTGCGGGATCTCCTCGATCTTGCGCAGGAGCTCATCGGAGACCGGCTCGTCCACCGACACGAAGCAGATCGCATCGCCGCCCGGCTTGTCGCGACCGAGCGCGAAGGTCGCGACGTTCACGCCCGACTCGCCGAGCAGGGTGCCGAAGCGGCCGATGAAGCCGGGCTTGTCGTCGTTGCGCACATAGATCATGTTCGGCGCGAATTCCGCATCGACCATGATGTCACGGATTTCGGTCACACGCGGCTTGCCGTCCTGGAACACGGTGCCGCCCGCATGGCGCGCCATGTCCTCCGCATCGACGACGATGCGAATGAAGCTCTCGTAGTCGCGAGCCGCGCTTTCGCGCTTGACCTCTTCCACCGTGATGCCGCGCTCGCGCGCCACGATCGGAGCCGACACCATGTTGATGTCCTGGAGGAAGGGACGCAGCACCCCGGTCACCGCAGCGGAGGTCAGTGCGCGGGTGTTCATCTCGGCAACCGCACCTTCGTATTCGATGCGGATGCCCTTGATCGGCGCTTCCGTGAGCTGGCCGAGGAAGGAGCCGAGCTTATCGGCAAGCGCCACGAAGGGCTTCAGGCGCGGCGCTTCCTCCGCGGTGATCGACGGGAAGTTCACGGCGTTCTGGATCGCGCCCTGCAGCAGGTAATCCGACATCTGCTCGGCCACCTGCAGCGCCACGTTCTCCTGCGCTTCCGAGGTGGCAGCACCCAGATGCGGCGTGCAGACCACATTGGGATGGCCGAAGAGCGGGTTGGAAGTCGCCGGCTCCTCGACGAACACGTCGAAGGCGGCGCCCGCCACATGGCCGGAATCGAGCGCCGCGCGCAAAGCCGCCTCGTCGACGAGACCGCCGCGGGCGCAGTTGATGATGCGCACGCCCTTCTTGGTCTTGGCGATATTCTCCGCCGAGAGCACGTTCTTCGTTTTCTCGGTCATCGGCACATGCAGCGTGATGATGTCGGCGCGGCGCAGGAGATCGTCCAGCTCCACTTTCTCGACGCCGAGTTCGACCGCGCGTTCCGGCGACAGGAAGGGATCGTAGGCGATCACCTTCATGCGCAGGCCGATGGCGCGGTCGGCCACGATGGATCCGATATTGCCGCAGCCGATGACACCGAGCACCTTGGCGGTCAGCTCGACACCCATGAAGCGGTTCTTCTCCCACTTGCCTCCTTGCGTCGACGCATCGGCCTGCGGGATCTGGCGTGCGAGCGCGAACATCATGGCGATGGCATGCTCGGCGGTGGTGATGGAATTGCCGAAGGGCGTGTTCATGACGATGATGCCCTTCGCCGTGGCGGCGGGGATCTCGACATTGTCGACGCCGATGCCGGCGCGGCCGATGACCTTTAGATTCTTGGCCTGTTCGAGGATCTTCGCCGTCACCTTGGTGGCGGAGCGGATGGCAAGGCCGTCATATTCGCCGATGATGGCGGCGAGCTTGTCCTTGTCCTTGCCGAGGTCCGGCTGGAAATCGACCTCGATGCCGCGATCCTTGAAGATCTGCACGGCGGCCGGAGAGAGAGCATCGGAAATCAGAACGCGGGGAGCGGGCATGGTGCACCTGTGCCTGTAGCGTCATCCCGGCCAAGCGCAGCGCGAGCCGGGATCGTCATGGGAGTCTAGCTGGTGAGAGCGATCCCGGATCGCGGCATGGCCGCGTCCGGGATGACGCATGAAATCAAGCCGCTTGCGCGAGCTTCGCCTTTTCCTGCGCGAAGGCCCAGTCGAGCCAGGGCGTCAGGGCTTCGAGATCGGCTTGCTCGACCGTCGCGCCGCACCAGATGCGAAGGCCGGGAGGCGCATCGCGATAGGCGCCGATATCGAGGGCGACACCCTCCTTGTCGAGCGCCGTCGTGATGCCCTTGGCGACCTGCGCCACGGCCTCGGGGCCTTTGGCGACGACATCCGGATCGGCGATGACGAGGCATACGCTGGTGTTGGATGCCGTCGCCGGAACCTTGGCGAGGTTGGCGATCCACGGGGTCTTCGCGACCCAGTCATGGATGACCTTCGCATTGGCATCGGCCTTGGCGACGAGCGCGTTCAACCCGCCGATGGACTTCGCCCATTCGAGCGCGTCGATGTAATCCTCGACCGCGAGCATGGAGGGCGTGTTGATGGTCTCGCCCTCGAAGATACCTTCGATGAGCTTGCCGCCCTTGGTCATGCGGAAGATCTTCGGCAACGGCCAGGCGGGCTTGTAGCTCTCGAGCCGCTCCACCGCGCGGGGCGAGAGGATGAGCATGCCATGGGCCGCTTCGCCGCCCAGAACCTTCTGCCAGGAGAAGGTGACCACATCGAGCTTGGAGAAATCGAGCTTCTGCGCGAAAGCCGCCGAGGTGGCATCGCAGATGGTCAGGCCTTCGCGGTCGGCCGCGATCCAGTCGGCGTTCGGCACGCGCACGCCGGAGGTGGTGCCGTTCCAGGTGAAGACCACGTCGCGGTTCTTCGTATCGACCTGCGCAAGATCGGGAAGCTCGCCGTAAGGCGCATTGATGACCCTGGCATCAGACAACTTGAGCTGCTTGACCACGTCCGTGACCCAGCCCTCGCCGAAGCTTTCCCAGGCCAGCATGTCGACCGGGCGGGCACCCAGCATCGACCACAGCACCATCTCGACGGCGCCGGTATCGGAAGCGGGCACGATGCCGATGCGGTAATCGGCCGGCACGTCCAGCACCTCGCGGGTGAGGTCGATGGCGAGCTTCAGGCGCGATTTGCCGAGCTTCGCGCGGTGCGAGCGGCCGAGGCTGTCGGTCTTGAGGTTCTGGAGAGACCATCCGGGGCGCTTCGCGCAGGGGCCGGACGAAAAGAAAGGCGCGCGCGGACGCGCGGCAGGCAGGTTTGTCATGTAATCCATCCTTACAGATGGGCGCCTCTCGGTGGGGAGAGGTGTCCCGCCAACCGGTATGAATGAGGTGTGGCCGGCGGTCAAGGCGACTATCGTTGCGTCAATGGCTCAGATTACGAAATCGTAATACAAAACATCGTGTTTGCTGCGTTATGTTCGCAGCACTTGGCATATATTGTGCTAGGACAACTTCCGATAATTGTGACCAAAGAGCCGATAAGGCCAAAGGACTGAGTAAGGAGCGAGCATGCGTGTGTCCGGTCAACTCGCTGTCATTGCCGTGCTGGGGGCAGCAGGCTTTGGCGGCTGGTACGCCTATAAGGGCGGCCACTTGGCCAATGTGCCCGTGATCGGCGCGTATGTGAGCCAACCCGCAGGCCAGCAGGCCGCCCAGGGCGGGCGTGGCCGCGGCGGTCCGGCCGGACCTGCGACGGTTGACGTCGATACGGTCAAGACCGGGCGCATCGTCGAGGTCCGGGAATCGGTCGGCACGGTTCGTGCCTATGAATCGATCATGGTGACCGCCAAGGTGGCAGGCATCGTCAGCGAGATCGGCTTCGAGGAAGGCCAGAAGGTCAGGGCCGGCGACATGCTGGTCCAGTTCGATGCCGCCGAACGCCGCGCCGCCATCGAGCAGGCCGTCGCCGAGGCGAACCGCGCCACGGCATTGCGGAACGAGGTCGCAATCAAGCTCGAACGTGCCCAGGCGCTCAGCCGCACCGGAGCCGGCACCGGCGCCCAGGTCGAGGATCTGACGGCCCAGATGAAATCGCTCGAAGGATCGATCGCCTCTGCCCAGGCCCAGCGCAAGGCTGCAGAGGCACGGCTCGAGGATCTGATGATCCGCGCACCCTTCGCCGGCCGCGTCGGCACCCGCTCCGTCTCGCTCGGCGCCTATGTGGCCCCAGGCACCCGCATCACTTCCCTCGACGACCTGTCCAAGATCCGTCTCGACTTCGCGGTGCCGGAGAACCTCCTTGGCCGCCTCAAGCCGGGCCAGATCGTCAATGCCACCTCCGCCGCCTATAAGGGCCGCACCTTCAAGGGCAGCGTGTCGACCATCGATCCCCGCGTCGATCAGACGACCCGCACGGCGCGCCTGACGGCAGAATTCGAGAATGCGGACGAGGCCTTGAAGCCCGGCATGTTCCTGTCGGTGGCCCTGGAAGTTTCGACCAAGGACGATGCCGTCGTGGTGCCGGAAGAGGCCATCGTCAGCGAGGGCCTGCGCCACATCGTCTATCCGGTGAAGGACAACAAGGTGGAGCGTCGCGTCATCACCATCGGCCAGCGCCAGGGTGGCAAGGTCGAGGTGGTGGAGGGCTTGAAACCCGGCGAAACCGTCGTCGTGCTGGGTGTCCAGCGCGTGCGCCCCGGCGCCGAGGTCGCCGCCCGCCCGGTGGGCTCGGGTGCACCAGCCCCGGCCGCCCCCGTGCCCGCGGCGAACCGGGAGCAGCCCTCCCGCTCCTCACTGAACGTGCCGCAGGCCATCGGCGCCGCCCAGGCCGCCGAGCGGAAGTGATCTTTCTCTCCCGCTCCGGCGGGAGGTTTTCGTTTTACTGACTGGACTAGAGCCGAACCGCCATGCAGGTTTCAGACCTCTTCATCCGCCGCCCTGTCTTCGCTGTCGTGGTCAGCCTGCTGCTGATCGTCGGTGGCCTTGCAGCGCTCATGAACCTGCCGGTTCGCGAATACCCGCAGGTCGACCGCCCGGTCGTTTCGGTCTCGACTGTCTATCGCGGCGCCTCGAACGAGGTGATCGAAAGCCGCGTGACGGAGATCATCGAAGGCGCGGTCGCCGGTATCGAAGGCATCCGCCAGATCACCTCCCAGAGCCAGAACGATCGCTCCTCGGTCTCCATCGAGTTCGAGGTTTCCCGCGATCCGGAGGCCGCGACCTCGGACGTGCGCGATGCCGTGTCCCGCGTCACCGGACGGTTGCCCGACGACGCCGACACGCCGGTGGTGCGCAAGGTCGATGCGAATGCCTCGGCCATCATGTGGGTTGGCGTCACGTCCACCACCCTCGATGCGCTCGAGCTCAGCGACTACCTCAAGCGCGTCTATGTGGACCGCCTGTCCACCGTTCCCGGTGTCGCCAATGTCAACTTAAGCGGCGAGCGGCGCTTTGCCATGCGCATCTGGGTCGACCGGCCGGCGCTCGCGGCCCGCGGCCTGACGGTGCAGGATCTCGAAACCGCCATCGAGCGCCAGAACGTGGAACTTCCCGGCGGCCGGATCGAATCCAGTCAGCGCGAATTCACCGTCAAGACCGATTCCCGCCTCGCCACGCCCGAGGAATTCCAGCAAGTCATCGTCACCAACAAGAACGGCTATCTGGTTCGGCTCGGTGAAGTCGCCCAGGTCGAGGTGGGCCCGGAAGACACGCGCTTCGAGTTCTACCAGTCGGGCGAAACCGCCATCGGCATGGGGATCGTGCGTCAGTCGACCGCCAACACGCTCTCCGTCGTCGAGGGTGTGCGCAAGGAACTGGAGGAGCTCAAGTCTTCCCTGCCGCCCGGCACCGTCGCTGAAGTGGCCTATGACGAGAGCCAGTTCATCCGCGCCTCCATCGACGGCGTGCTGAAGACCCTTATGGAAGGCGTGGCGCTGGTGATCCTCGTCATCCTGATCTTCCTGCGCGACTGGCGTTCCACCATCGTGGCCATGGTGGCGATCCCCGTTTCCATCACCGCGGCCTTCATGGTGATGGCCTTCTTCGGCGCGTCGATCAACGTGCTGACCCTGCTTGCCATCGTGCTCGCCATCGGCATCGTCGTCGATGACGCCATCGTGGAAATCGAGAACGTGCACCGGCGCATCGAGGAAGGCCAGCCGCCGCTGCTCGCCTCCTTCGACGGCGCGCGCGAGATTGGCTTTGCGGTAATCGCCACCACCGCCACCCTGATGGCGGTGTTCGTGCCGCTTGCCTTCATGACCGGCAATACCGGCAGGCTCTTCCGCGAATTCGGCATCACGCTCGCCGCAGCGATCTTCTTCTCGGGCGTGGTGGCACGCACGCTTACCCCGATGCTCTGCTCCAAGCTGATGGTCCCGGCCCACGGCCGCATTCAGCGCATGACCGAGCCGCTCTTCGAGAAGATGAACAGCGGCTATCGCTGGCTGCTGTCCCGCGCATTGCGGATTCCGGTCGTCATCCTGTTCATCGGCTTCCTGGTGTCGCTGTCCGCCTATGGCCTGTTCCAGTCCCTGCCGAAGGAGTTCGCACCCACCGAGGATCGCGGCGCCATCATCGTCCGGCTCCAGGCGCCGGAGGGTGCCAGCCTCGATTACACCCGCGACCGGGTGAAGGAAGTCGAGCGCGCCCTCATGCCCCTGCAGGAGCAGGGTCTCGTCGCCTCCATGCTGAGTCAGGTCGCCCCCGGCTTTGCGCGCCCCTCCCCGGTCAACGAAGGCATCGTGATCGTCCGCCTCGTGCCCTGGGAGGACCGTACGGAGAGCCAGCAGGACATCGTGCGCCAGATGACGCCGAAGGTGTCGAGCTTCCCCGGCGCGCGCGTGTCGGTGGTCAACCCGCCCGCCTTCGGCGGTGCCGGCGGCTTCGGCCAGCCGATCCAGTTCGTGCTCGGCGGCCCCGACTACGAGACGATCCGCGGCTGGCGCGACATCGTCATGCAGAAGGCCCAGGAGACGGGCAAGTTCGTCAATATGGATTCCAACTATCGCGAGTCCCAGCCGGACATCCGCGTGCAGATCGACCGCCAGCGCGCCGCCGACCTCGGCGTCTCGGTGGAGGATATCGGCCGCACGCTCCAGCTGATGTTCGGCGAGACCGAGGTCTCGACCTTCGTCAGCCGCGGCGACGAATATCCGGTGATCATGCGGGCCCGCGCCCAGGACCGGGCGACGCCCAACGATCTCACCAACACCTTCATCCGCGCCGCCAACAGCGAGCTCGTTCCGCTCTCCTCCTTCGTCACCTTGACAGAATCGGCCGCGCCGCAGGCCCTGAACCGGTTCGACCGCCTGCGTTCGATCACGATCCAGTCCTCGCTGTCGCCGGGCGTCTCCATCGGCGAGGGACTGGAAATCCTCCAGCAGATCGTGCGCGACAACCTGCCGGCGGAGGTGCGCATCGGTTATAACGGCCAGTCCAAGGACTTCCTGGACGCGACCGGCGCGATCTACATGACCTTCGCCATGGCGCTCCTCGTCGTGTTCCTGGTGCTGGCGGCGCAGTTCGAGAGCTGGATCAACCCGTTCATCATCATGCTCACCGTGCCGCTCGCGGTGACCGGCGGATTGCTGGCTTTGTTCATCACCGGACAGACGCTCAACATCTACAGCCAGATCGGCATGATCCTGCTCATCGGCCTCATGACCAAGAACGGCATCCTGATCGTCGAATTCTCGAACCAGCTGCGCGAGCGCGGATATTCGGTGCGGGACGCGGTGGTCGAAGCGTCGGTGCTGCGTCTGCGACCCATCCTGATGACCTCGATCGCCATGATCGGCGGCGCCATCCCGCTCGCCTGGTCGACCGGCGCCGGCGCTGAGGCGCGCAACGCCATCGGCTCGGTGATCGTCGGCGGCGTCACGGTCTCGACCATGCTGACCATGCTGGTGGTGCCCTCGATCTACCTGCTCATCGGCGGCTTCACCAAGCCCGCCACTTATGTGAGCGAGATGCTCGACAAGCTGCGCGCCCAGACGGGCCAGGTCCCACACGGCGAGGATTTGCCGTCGCGGAGGAAGCACGTGCCGCCCGCCCAGGCGGCGGAGTGAGACGAGCTTCTTCCCTCCCCCTTGCGGGGAGGGATTGAGGGTGGGGGTCGCAAAGTCAGAGCGCTGTGCTTATCCAGTGAGGATTACGCCGCTACAGCGCTGCACTCGTTAAAGCTCTCACCCGGTCGAACCACCCCCACCCCTACCCCTCCCCGCAGGGGGAGGGAAAATGCGGCGTAATAGCACTCAGAATGAAAAAGCCCCGGCGAGATCATCGCCGGGGCTTTTGCTTTGAAACCGAAATGGAAGTGGCGTCTTACGCGGCAGCTCTCGACGCGGCCTGGGTCACGGCTTCCACCACATCGTCCACCACGCGGTTGACGAGATCCTCGTTGTCGCCCTCGCCCATCACGCGGATGACCGGCTCGGTGCCGGAGGGACGGATCACGAGGCGGCCGGCATTGCCGAGGGTCTCGCGGCCGGACTCGATGGCCTGGATGACGGAGGCTTCCTGCAGCGGCTTGCCGGCCTTGTAGCGCACGTTCTTGAGTACCTGCGGCAGCGGCTCGAAGCAGTGGCAGACTTCCGACACCGGCTTGCCGAGGCTCTTGACCACAGTGAGGAGCTGGAGAGCAGCCACGAGGCCGTCGCCGGTGGTGGTGTAGTCGGACATGATGATATGGCCCGACTGCTCGCCGCCGAGATTGTAGCCGTGAGCGCGCATGTGCTCGAGCACGTAGCGGTCGCCGACCGCGGTGCGCACGAGGCCGAGGCCCATGCCGGTCAGATAACGCTCCAGGCCGAGATTGGACATGATCGTCGCGACGATGCCCGGCTGAGCGAGGCGGCCGTCCTCCTTCCAGGAGCGGGCGACGACGCCCATCAGCTGGTCGCCATCGACCTTGTGGCCTTTCTCGTCGACGATCAGCACCCGATCCGCATCGCCGTCAAGCGCGATACCCACATCGGCGCGCAACTCGCGCACCTTATGGATCAGGGCATCCGGCGCGGTGGAGCCGACATCGTGGTTGATGTTGAAGCCGTTCGGCTCGACGCCGATCGACACGACCTCGGCGCCCAGCTCCCACAGGGCTTCCGGGGCGACCTTGTAGCCGGCGCCGTTGGCACAATCGATCACGACGCGCATGCCTTCCAGATCGACTTGGCGCGGCAGGGTGCGCTTGGCGAATTCGATGTAGCGCGCCTGGACGCTCTCGATGCGCTTGGCGCGGCCGAGCGTGGCGGAACCGGCGAGGCGCCGCGTTAGGTCGGAATCGATCAGGGCCTCGATCTGAAGCTCTATGTCATCGCTGAGCTTGAACCCGTCGGGGCCGAACAGCTTGATGCCGTTGTCCTCGTAAGGATTGTGGGAGGCCGAGATCATGACGCCGAGATCGCAGCGCATGGAGCGGGTCAGCATGGCGACCGCAGGGGTCGGGATCGGGCCGAGCAGCAGCACGTCCATGCCGACCGAGGTGAAGCCGGCCTGGAGGGCGGATTCGATCATGTAGCCGGACAGCCGCGTATCCTTGCCGATCACGACCCGGTGGCGGTAATCGCCGCGCTGCTGGAACATGAGACCTGCCGCCTGTCCGACCCGCAGGGCGAGATCGGGCGTGATGATCCCGTTGGCGCGGCCCCGAATGCCGTCGGTTCCGAAGTATTTACGCACGTGCTTTGTCTCCGCATTCCGTAGCGCCGAAGCGCGCTTTGGCTTTTTCAAAGCAACCTCCCTGAATTCGGTCAAGGGACCTGAGCCAATGCGCGCCATCACAAGTGATAAGCGATTGTTACAAGCCTTAAACCTGTTCCTTAGGGAGTATTAGATCTTTGAGGTAAACAAAAAAGAACGCCCGCCGGAAAGCGGGCGTCCTGGATTTCACAGTTAATGGCGTTCTTAGGCCTGCGGCTGGGGCTCCATGCCCCCGTCGCTCTCCCGCGGCCGGCCACGGCCGGCGGTGGGCACGGCGGAGCCGCGGCTGGGGGTGATGGCCTCGCCGGTGTCGCGCACCGGAGGCTGACCGTCGAGCAGATGGCGGATCTCGTCGCCGGTCAGGGTCTCGTATTCGAGCAGACCGCGGGCCAGGGCCTCGAGCTCGTGCGCCTTCTCGGTCAGGATGCGGCGGGCATCGTTGAGCCCGTCCTCGACCAGGCGGCGGACCTCCGAGTCGATCTTCTGGGCGGTGGCCTCGGAAATGTTCTGCTGGCGGCCCATCTGCATGCCGAGGAAGACCTCGTCCTGGTTCTCGCCATAGGCGACGGTGCCGAGTTCGGGCGAGAAGCCCCATTTGGTCACCATCATCCGGGCGAGGCGCGTCGCCTGCTCGATGTCCGACTGGGCGCCGGAGGTGACCTTGTCCTTGCCGAAGATCATCTCCTCGGCGATACGGCCGCCCATCATGATGGCGAGGCGCGAGGTCATCTGCTCGTAGGACATGGACAGCTTGTCCCGCTCGGGCAGCTGCATGACCATGCCGAGCGCGCGGCCGCGCGGGATGATGGTCGCCTTGTGGACCGGATCGGTCGCCGGGACGTTGAGGGCGACGACGGCGTGGCCGGCCTCGTGATAGGCGGTCAGGCGCTTCTCGTCGTCGGTCATGACCAGGGTGCGGCGCTCGGCGCCCATCATGACCTTGTCCTTGGCGTCCTCGAACTCCTTCATCGTGACGATGCGCTTGCCGCGGCG
>NZ_JBVVAK010000101.1:0-29349 GCF_055792825.1 Microvirga sp. GN3 | reverse complement strand
GTAAGCGTCTGACGGCCCGCGACGGCCATGACCGGCCGGGACGAAGGCTGGTGCGCTACCAGGCCAGCAAGACCGATTGTCGGGTCTGTCCCAGCCGCCGCCAGTGCTGTTCTGGCAATCGCACCTACGGGCGGTCGATCGTGGTCACGCATGAGGATCCGGTGGTGAGCGCCTTCCGGGCTCGTCAAGCCAGTCCCGAAACACGGACCTTGCTGCGTGAGCGTGGACGCGTGGCGGAACTGGTCAATGCATGGCTGAAGGAGAAGCTTGATCTCCGTCGCTTTCACGTGCGTGGGCTGGCGAAGGTCGGCACCGAGGCGCTCTGGGCGGTATTGACCTACAATGTCCAGCAGTGGATCCGACTGCGGTGGCGGCCGCGTTTTGGAGCACACATAGCCTGAAGAAGGCAAATCGGCAGGTGCTGACGTCGCAAGCTGGGCCCCTTACCGAGTAGATCTCCTGCATAACGACCGCTCGTCCGCTCACAGACATCGTGGAGGAGTGACCACTGTGAAGGGACGCCACCTGGCCTGCCAAAGGGATTTTCTCACACGTCGCCGACCGTTGCGTGGTCAACGGAGATGCCGCGCTCCTCCATCATCTCTTCCAAACTTCGGAGGCTGAGATTGTAGGCCAAATACCAGCGCACGCAGAGCAGGATCACGGAGCGATCGAAATGCCTATCCTTGAACACGCCACCCTCCGCCCCTGAACCTCAGAGAGCAGTAGCTGAAACTGTGAAACAAAGGGTTTGCGACATATCCGCCTGGGCTGGTCCTGTCACCGCCACACCGTTCGACGACCGAGAGGAGATCGATCAGGCGCCGCACCCGATTGCTTAAGCAGTCATAGCGCGTCTGATCTCCTGTGCCGGGATCTCCCGACAGCAAGAGCGCCTGCTTCCATTCCTCCAGGCTAGCCCGCGTTTGCACGATTTCATTCTTGATCAGCGGATCGGGCTCAAACCGTCACCAGCCGACCCGTCGGCGCGAGCGCATCATGAAACGCTTCAAATCAGCCGGGCAGACCCAACGCTGCCTCTCGGTTCACCACCAAGTCGCAAACCTCTTCCGCCGTCCTGCAAGAGCCAATGCCGCTGAGCCTCGCGCGTCCCGAGCTCAGGTCTTCCAGTTCTGGAGCGAGGTGACCAGCGCCGCGAGTGCCCGATCCAATGCTCCTGAAGGAGTGAACCTGCCTCAAGTCGATAAGTTGACGATGCCGGTCCCTCATCTCGCCTTCACCTAGCGACTCGCTCTTCGCCGCCCCTCGACGGCAGCCAAGGCTGCCCCGGAAAGAACGAGCGGAAGCGCCGTTATGAAAGCAAAGGAAAGGGCGGCATCGAGCAGAAGCACGTCCGCTATGATCGGCCAGACAATTGCGAGCTATTCAAACGGCGCGAGCAGAGATGCCTCCGCGTGTCTGAAGGCGAGTGTCATCGCGATATGAGCGAAGCCCCCAAATAATCCTGCCAAGACAAGAAGCACGAGCCCGTACCAATCGGGCATGATCCAACCAAATGGCACAGTTGCTATTCCGCCGATCATCGACGCTATCACGAAGTAGAAGGCGATAGCGCTGGGATTTTCAGTCCTACTGAGGCTGCGAACCATGATGAGGGCGAACGCCGTCAGGATCCCCATCAGCAAACCGAGGCCGTATGCCCACACGCGGTCGCCGTCCAGATCGACATGGCCGATCTCCGGCCAGACCAGCGCCAGGACGCCAGCTAGTCCAAGTACCACGCCGCCGACGCGCCAGATTGTGACACGTTCGGAAAGGAGGAGAACGCCCGCTATGCTCGTGAAGGTCGGCGACAGGTAACTCAGCAATGTGGCTTCTGCTAAAGGGAGCCGCGCGATCGATGCGAACGATGCAAACATGGCTGCAGCGCCCAGGCTCGAACGCAGTAGATGTCCGACCGGCCGCCTTGTTGCAAGCCCGTGTGGAAACTCGGCTCGCAGCCATAGAAAAACCGCGAGCGGTAGCAACGCGAACGCCGAGCGGAAGAACACAATCTCGCCGATCGGCACTTCGTTTGAGATCGCCTTGATGCAGATCGACATTCCTGCGAAAAGGAAGCCGGACAGAATGCGAAGGACAATTCCGGTGGTCGGGTTTTCGTGCCTGGTTTCACTCTAGGTCCTTCACAAGATCGCCTTGTTGGCTGCCGTGCTCCACGCAGATAAGCCGGCATGCGCCTATTCCCAAGATCCAAGGGAGGACTTGTCCCGGCGGGATCCCCGTTATCGCACGAAGTGAATATGGGGCCTTGCGTGGTAGGGGGAGGGCGCTACGTGTGCTTCCACCGAAAATACGTCGCGAAGCAAGTCCTGTGTCAGCACGTCCTCAGGCGTACCTGAGGCAACAATCTTTCCGGCTTGCATAACAAGCAGTCGGTCACAGTACATCGCTGCGTGATTGAGGTCGTGAAGCGCGATGATACTGGTCAACGGCAGGCGCGAAACGAGCCGCAGGAGGCTGATCTGGTGGTGGACGTCGAGATGGTTTGTCGGTTCGTCGAGGATCAGTTCCTTTGGCGACTGTGCAAGCGCGCGGGCAAGGTGAGTACGTTGCTTTTCGCCGCCCGAAAGACTCTGCCAGGGGTCGTTGCGCTTCGCGGTCATTCCCGTGCGCTCAAGAGCCTCTTTGGCGGCTGCTTCGTCTGTATGCGTCCAGCCGGAGAACAATGATCGATGTGGAAAGCGACCGAGCTTGACGACATCGATGACCTTGAGATTGGCATTCGTGGTTGCGTGTTGCTCGATGAAGGCGACGCGCTTAGCAATAGAACGACGACCGATCTTAGTGATGTCAGCCCCATCCAGTGTGATCTGCCCCGATTGCGGTTGCTTCAGCCCCGCGAGCAGCCGCAAGAGTGAGGTCTTGCCGGAGCCGTTTGGGCCGAGCAGACCCAGCATCTTACCCGGTTCCGCTGCGAAAGAGATGCCGTCGATTACCGTCTTCGAACCAATCTTCCAGACCAAGTTGTCGGCTTTGATGCTCATGATGCGCGCTGGAGCCTATAGAGAATGATCGAGAAGAACGGCACGCCCACCAGTGCCGTTACGACGCCAATCGGCAGGACCTGCTGGGGAATGAGCGTGCGGGAGGCGATGTCGGCAAGAACCATAAAGATCGCTCCCGCGATCGCGCAGGCTGGCAGCAGCCGGGCATGCAGCGGACCGACCACGAAACGCGCTGCATGAGGAACGACGAGCCCGACAAAGCCGATCGTTCCAACCATGCTGACGATGGTTGCAGTCATGATCGCAGTCAGCGCGAAAAGCATGATGCGTGTTCGGCCAACATTGACACCTAGCGAGGCGGCAGCCTCATCTCCGAAGGCAAAGGCATCCAGAACACGCGCGGAAAAAAGGCAGACGATCAAAGCGAGCCCGACGACGATCGACACCAGGGTGAACTCTGGCCAGCGCACGCCGCCGAAGCTGCCGAGCAGCCAAAACATCACGTCACGTGCCTGCTGGGCATTGCCCGAGGTGGTGACGATGTAGGCGGTCGCAGCATTGAACAATTGCGATGCGGCGACACCTGCCAGGATTGTCCGGTCGGCACCGCCGCGCGCTCCATTCGAAAGGAGTGCGACGAGGAAGAAGGCAGCGAAAGCGCCGGCAAAGGCGCCTGCGGAGAGCGATACCGCCCCGGCACCGAGCCCCAAGATGACAATGGAAACCGCGCCCGTGGAAGCGCCTGCGGAAATGCCCAGCACATAGGGCTCGGCCAGCGGGTTACGCAGCAGTGATTGCATGATCGCGCCAGACAGCGCGAGCCCCGCGCCGCAGAATACCGCAACCAGAGCCCGGCTCAGCCGATAGTCCCAGATGACGGTTTCATGGATGCGATTGAGCTCGATCGCCGTCCACCCCAACCGATTGGTGATGGCTGAATATGTTGTGGCAAGAGGAATCGGCAGATCGCCGATCCCGACGCTGATGCCGACAACCAGCGCGATGGCAGCAAAGCAGACCAGGAGCAACCCGGCAACTCTAGCCAGCGTTTGCAGTCGTTTACCCGATCCGCTGTTGTCGACCGTGATAGTCACTTGAGGCCAAGTGCCTTCAACTGTTCAGCGACCTGCTCCGCGCCGTAAATCGTCCGTACGGTCGGGTTCATGGCCTGGCCGTCCATGGTTACGATCGCCTTGTTCTTGACCGCCGGCATCTGGCTGGTGGCTGGGTCAGTGGTCAGAAACTTGATCTTTGCCTCCGCCTTGTCGAGCTCCCAGCGGTTACGGTCGACTTTTGCGACGACGATCACGTCAGGGTTGGTCGCGATGATGCTTTCCCAGCCGAGCGCAGGCGATTCAGCCTCAGAAGTGATGGCGTTCGTTCCGCCAAGTACATCGGCGATGAAACCGGAGGCGCTATTCTTTCCTCCGAGATAGGCGTCGGCAGACGGCGACGGGCTGGAGAACCAGAATACATAGGACAGCTTCTTGCCATCCTTGGGTGGCTCGGCACGCAAGGCAGCCTCACGCTTTTTCAGATCAGCGATCAAAGCCTGGCCTCGGTCACGCACGTCGAAAATCTGGGCGAGCTCGTCGATCTCCTGATAGAGAATATCCATGTTCCAAAGCTTTGCCCGGTCGCCGTAACCGAACTTATCCTTCGCCGTCACCTCGCTGACGCAGGTGCTCGGCGACACATAGGTTGAAACTCCAACCTTGTCGAAGTCCTCGCGCTTGGCCACTTTGCTGGAAGGGCCGAGCAGGCTCGGCAGTGCCGCTGCCACGAAATCCGGATTTTGAGCAAGGATGGCCTCGAAGGTCGGGAACTCGACAGTCAGCAGCTTGACCTTTGCATTCGCTTCGGCGAGCTGCGGCAAGACCTTGTTCGGCCAGAAGGCAGTGCCTACCATCTTGTCCTCCAGGCCGAGCAGCAGCATGATCTCGGCGCTGTTCTGGCCGAGGCCGATGGCCCGTTCCGGCGCTTTCTGCGCCGTGACCTTTGTGCCGCAGTTTTCGATGGTGAGCGGGTATTTTGTTGGAGCAGCAATGGCTGAAGTTGCGGCAAAACCGAGAACGGCGCAAAGGCCGGTGCCGGCCAGAAATGCCTTCAAGATGCTCATGGGGAGCTTCCTCGTTATGAGGGTGAGGGAATGCATTTGCCTTTAGCGCGCAGGAGCGGCTGGAAACAAGAAGCTTTCGACCAATTTGTCGTCGATTATAATTCTTCTAAAGTGCTTGGGAGCATTAGCGCTCTTCTAAGTACTGTTTGGACATAGCTGCTCGGTACCGATTTTCAGGTGCGTTGTGCAAGGCGACGTAAGGGCTGCCGGTCTATAACTTTGAGGAAGTTCGGGAGCCGGAACTTGCGACGGTATTCGGCCGGGGTCATGGCAGTCAGCCGGAACAGGCGGTGGAACGACGCCGTATCTTGGTAGCCCACCTCAGCCCCGATGGCCTCCACCGCCATGTCGGTGGTCTCCAGCAAATGCTTGGCCTCCTCGACGCGCAAGGCCTGTACGTAAGCAATGGGAGTGTAGCCGGTGGCGGCTCTGAAACGGCGGGCAAAGCTGCGGCTGGGCAATCCCGAGCGCTGGATCATCTCGGTGACAATGTGCAGGCGCTCGTAGTTGACGGCGATCCACTTCTGCTGCTCACGAATGACGGCATCACTGTGAGTGACGTTCCGAACCATGGAGGCATAGGGAAGCTAACCGTCGCGGTGCCACTGATACAGGAACACCTTGGACAGGCGCAGCGCCTCCTCGGTTCCGACATGCTTGGCGACCAGATAGAGTACTAGATCTTGCCACGAGTACGCACCTCCAGCCGAGACGATCCGCTGGCCGGGGCCAGCCTGCACGAGGATGCGTTCCGCGCACACGCGGACGTTCGGATAGGCCCGCCGGAGCAGATCCGCGTAGCCCCAGTGCGTCGTCGCCTCCATGCCATCGAGCAATCCGGCTTCCGCCAAAACCAGCGAGCCGCCGCAGGCCGCATAGACATGAGCTCCGCCCTCGTACATGCGGCTGATCCAGCCGATTAGTTCCCGGTCCAGGCGCCGCAGATCGGCCGGTGTGTCGACCATCACGTTGGGCACGAAAACGAGGTCCGTCTCGGGCACGTCCTCGGCGGCGTCCTGAACGATGATGGACACGCCTGTGACGAGCTCCATCGGGCCAGATCGGGAGGCGATGAGACGTGGCTCGAACGCCAGCGTGTTCTGTGGCGGCTGGCCGATCAGGGGTGCTGTCAGGTTGGCGCGAGTTCGGGCTTATGGCAGGATCTCGGGCATGAGCACGACCCCCAACCCGTACCGTGGCTACCACTTTCCGGCTGACATCATCAATCAGGCGGTTTGGCTCTACCATTGCTTCAGTCTCAGCCTGCGGGAGGTCGAGCTGATCCTGGCAGCGCGAGGCATTGAAGTCAGCTACGAGACCATCCGGGAATGGAGCCTGCGCTTCGGACGCGCCTATGCCAACCGGCTCAAACGGCGCCGGCCGAAGCTGGGTGACAAGTGGTTTTTAGATGAGGTGTTCGTCCGCATCCGAGGCAAACTGCACTATCTCTGGCGAGCCGTGGATCAGTACGGGTACGTGCTTGATGTTCTGGTTCAGAGCCGGCGCAACAAGAAGGCAGCCAAGCGCTTCTTTCGCAAGTTGCTGAAGGGTTTGTGCTACGTGCCACGGGCCATCGTGACCGATAAACTCGGATCCTACGGCGCTGCCAAACGCGAGATCTTGCCCAGCGTCAAACATCGGCAGATTCGATGTCTGAACAATCGCTGTGACGTCTCGCACCAACCAGTTCGAAGACGTGAGCGTCACATGAGGCGATTCAAATCAGCCTGGCATGCCCAGCAGTTTCTCGCCACTCACGCCCCGATCCACAACCACTTTCAACTCCGCCGTCATCGACTCTCGGCCAGTGAGTATCGGGCTGCGCGTGATCACGCCCTCGCCACTTGGCGCGATGCGAGCGGTGCTGCCCTCGTATAATAGCCTGGACTGCCCTAACGGCTCCACCGCGCCAGCGGTTCCACTCGGCATCAACTTGACAGTACCCTCGGGGAACAGGTCGAGCGAGTCGCCGGGTTCATAGGCCGGAGCGGTGCCATCGAAGGCGAGCGCTAGATGGACGGTTTCCTTATCGGAGCGCGAGGAGTTCAGATTGACGTGCTCGACGATCTCGGCGACCACTGGCTCGCGGCTGATCTGGGTGCTGGCACGGTGGCTGAAGTCGCCCGACACCACATTGCTGGAACTCTCGTGAGCCGGTGCAAACGCTTCGAGCATGCTCTTGATCCAAGCCGCTGCGGGAGCTTCGAAGTCGAGGTCGCAATCGATCCTGTCGACCGCACGCGACGCTCCCAGCTCGGCGAGCCGCGCGTCAATGGCTTTGCCGACGCCACAGAATTCCGCATAGGCGGTATCGCCCAAGGCCAGGACAGCGAAGCTTGTGCCCTCGAGCCGCGGCGGTGACGGTCCCATCAAGTCTACGTAGGCTCGGCTCGCCCGGGAAGGTGGCTCAACTTCGCCCCAGGTGGCGGCAATCACCACGAGACGCCCCTGCTTTGGCAGATCAGCGAAGTCGAGGTCAGCAAAGTCAATGATCTTTGGCTTGAAGCCGCTCTTTCGGGCGAGCTTCGCCACACCCTGGGCCAGCCGCTCCGCATTGCCGGACTCGCTGGCAAAGAGGATCGTGAGAGGCTCCGCCGAACGGGCCGGCGCATGCACGTGCGGGAGCGGCACTTTGCCTGCGTCGATTCCGGCGAGAAAGCCGGCGAGCCATGCGCGCTGGATCGGGGAGGCTACACTCAGAACGCGATCGAGGCTGAGCCGGTCGTCGTCTCCACAGGGCGCTGTTTGGGGCAGAAGGGCAGATGCTGACATGGCCTGAGTTTCGCGCGAGGCTCCATGACAAGTCAATGAAACGTCCTTTTTAAAGAACCATAACTGATAGAAAGTTCTTTTCCCGCTCCAAGTCTGACAGAGAAAAGGAATTTTGCCGAACCTGAGCCTTGGGGCGATCAGCCGGTCGGAGCCTGACTTTGGGGAAGCGTTGCGGCCCTAAGCTGCGATCTCAATCGGCAGCGCCGTGATGGACTTCACGCGCTCGACACTGAAGCGCGAGCTGACGTTCTTCAGCGGGACGATTCCGATCAAACGCTTGTAGAACAAGTCGTACGCCTTGACGTCAGCAACAACGACGCGAAGGATGTAGTCGACATCGCCAGCCATACGATGAAACTCGACAACCTCGCTCATGGTCGCGATCGCATTGACGAACTGATCGATCGATTCCTGGGTATGGTCCCCGGCTTCGATGCACACGAAGACCGTCAGGCCAAGTCCGAGCTTTTCAGGATCCAGAAGCGCCACGCGCCGCTGGATCACCCCCTCGGCTTCAAGACGCTGGATACGTTTCCAGCAGGGAGTTTGCGACAAGCCCACCCGGTGACCGATATCTGCGACAGATAGCGTGCCATCCTGCTGAAGAAGGGCCAAAATTTTTCGGTCGATGCGGTCCATCTCTGCATCCCGCCTTTTGCCAAGTATAAATTCTCTCGTTCCGACTGCTGGTGAATAAATCTTCTCTACTTGGGGCACCTTGTTCCATGGATCAATCAGCCATCCCTCCGGCCCAGAACCGCCTGACCTTGACATCGTTCGTTATTAAGAACAAATTCAATTTTGCGCTTTGGAGAATTTTACGATGAGTTTGGGCTCAGGAGGCGTAGGGGCCGACGCTTTGGCCCGTGCCATGACGGATGTCGGTCTTCCTGAAAGGCTTGCTGTCGCCGCGCGCTCGATTGCGGGCCGGCTGGCGCTTTGTTGCACGAATAGGCGAGTTGGTAACTGAAGCCGGATCACATTAGAGCATCGGACCCAAAAGTGGGCCCACTTTTGGGTCCGATGCTCTAGCAGTGATGTTGCAGATGTCGCTTGGGAGCTAGGGGTCAGATCGACGAGGTGCATAACATTCTCGCTGGCACCTGGCGTGAGCAGCGGGTCATGCTGAACTCGCTGCGGTATCTCAGCAACGAGCTCAAGCTCTCGCTCGTCTGCGTCGGTATCGCCCCGAGGCCCGTGAGGCGATCGACGGGGACGTCCAGCTCGCCCGGCGCTTTGACGTCATAACATGGCCCCGCTGGTCGGCGAATGAGGAATTCGAACAGCTTGTGCTTGCCATCGTCCGCAACCTGCCCCTCCCTCAACCGAGTGTGCTGACGCCGCGGGGTCTCCGCCGTATTCTCCAGGTCACGGGTGGCGTCACCGCCTGGGTGTTCCGGCTCCTCAATGATGTTGCCATCGCGGCCATTGAGAGCGGCCCGGAGGAAATCATCGAGGCCGCTGTTGATGCTTGGAGGCCGGTCAGCGAGGAGGAGCCCGCCTTCCGAGATGGGCCAGGACCATGAACCGAAGTCCTTTCCGGTTGTGCTTGAAGCATGTCCGGACGAGGTGCTCTCGTCTTGGCTGCGCCGGCACGCTGCTTACTACGCTGTCTCAGAAGCAGCACTCATTGCCTGGCTCGGGCTGAGGGTATCCACCTTGCGTACGGTCGATCACCGGCTCAGCCTTGAGCAGGTTGGACGCCTCTCACGCGTGCTCCGCTGCGACCCCACAGGCCTCGGCGGCATGAGCCATGCTGGATTACCGGCCGAGGCTCGGCTTCTGACGCGGCAGAACAGAGCTCTGGTCTGTCGGTCATGTGTCGATCAGCACCAGACGGCGGGCGTTCATGGTGTGGTGCTGAAGAGCTGGATTGAGGCGTGGCGGATCACCTGCCGGCTGCGTGGCGGACCGCTCTCGGAGCGCAGTGGCTCACACGGCAGTGCCTTGAGTCTGCGTGAAACCAGCCCCTTTGGAGAAAGGTGGTGGGACGGCGCGAGGGCAGGGGAGAGCCTCGTTGAGAATTATGTAACCGGCCAGACTTCAATGCCTGAAGCGCCGATTGCGGTGATGCGCCTGTTGCTTCTGCCCAGCTGGTATCGCCCCGGCCAACCTTTCGATGGGTTTTATAAGGGCTGGCTGCTGAACGAACTCATCCCAGAGTTTGACGACCACGCGCGATTGGTGAAGCGCCGGGTGAACCAGGGGGCGATCGGTAGCATTCCACCCGATCTGAGGGTAGCCTTGCTTGCCGGCCTTTCGTCGGTTGCGGCAAGCCCCGCCAGCATCATTGACTACCTGCGCCCAGCCTGCCGACCGATCTACAGGAGGCACTTTGAGGCATTCGCGGCCGTCGCTGTCCGGGGAATCGCGCCTCCGATTGACATCTAATTTGAGAAAATGGGCTGGCCATTTGTCTCATTATTGATGCCCAAAGGTGCCGGGAAGTCGATATTCTCATTCCAAGATGTCAGCTGGCAGCTGGGGGGAATTCGCCTCGCTGCTCCATGTCGAAGATTGTGCTGTCGGCGAGCGGAACAATCTCCCGCAGTTGTTGCCGCCGGATTGATCTCCGCGTGTGACGTTGGGTGGGCTTCATTGCCGGCCTCCGATTTGAGAGTACGGCAAGAATAGAAGCCGATAGATTCAGCACTTTGGAAGTGGGTACCGTCGCGAATGTGGGTTTAGCGTACCATAGCGTATAAATCGGACGGGTGGGCATTGGTCACGCTCATGCGATTGCAAATGGCTTGATGATAGCTGAGATGGCGGCTTTGCCGGTTGGTGCTGAGGCGCCTCGCATGGCGCTCGGTCCCGTCGATTCCGCCTAGAATATGCTGGTGTGGGCGGGCACCGCCGCTATTCGAAGGATTGCTTACATTCTTCATGAAGCCATCCTGCGAGGGTACGAGCATTATCACCCAGCTCGTCGTTGCCAGCCCAAATAAGGCCGTAGTGGCTTCCGTCGGGATCGAACCCGGCGGGGGCGATGAGACGTCCTCTGTCTACGTCATCGGTCGCGAGCACAAGTGGACTGAGGGCAACCCCTAACCCCGCGGATGCGGCTTCAACAATCAAGAAGTGGTGGTCGTAGTAGCGGATCTCAGTCGGGCGATGCACCGACGGGTGAGCGGAAAGCCAGTGTGACCAAGCATCCGGGCGGGTCTTGGAACCCAAAGCGATGTAGTCTCCGGCGGCAAATGCCGGTGCAAGTTGCGGGCTCATGATTGGCCCCATCTTCTCAGCAAAAAGGCGCTGGACGTGCCACGCCTCCGGGAGCGCGAAGTCGAGCCGACGTATGGCGAGGTCGATCCGCTCGCGCCGGAACTCGACGGCCCCCCCGCCGACTGAGAGATGCAGGGCTATATCGGGATGGGCGCCCTGAAAATTTGCAAGTCTCGGAATCAGCCAGCGCATGGCGACAGAAGGTTCGCATGAGAGAACCAGGGCGTTGTGCCGAGGGTCGGCCGCTCGCAGGCTATCAATCGTCATTGCCAGCTCTGCAAAGAACCGGCTAAGCGTCAGGTTGAGAGTCTCGCCCGCCGCCGTAAGTCGCAGGCCCCGGCCGGATTTCTCGAAAAGCCTAAAGCCAAGGTCTTCGGACAGTTTGGTGATCCGGCGGCTAACGGCGCCGTGGGTCAGCGCGAGATCGTCGGCGGCTAATCGGACCGAGCCGAGGCGGGCCGTTGTGTGAAAGGCGCGCAAGTCGTCCAGCGATGGTATCTCTGATCGGTTCATTGGTGAGGTATTATCACCAATTATCGCTAAAAACTATCGCTTTTCCGGTAGCACGGAAAGCCCATAATTGATCCATGCGAACCAATGGTGAATATACGGTCGGCATTCTGGCCGATGACCTGACCAGCGCCGCAGACGGGGCCGCGCCCTTTGTCGCGCGAGGCCAGCGTGCGATGATCGGCCGTCGCCGGATGCCGCTGGTGGAAAGGACGGTCGTCGCCGTCGACAGCGGATCGCGATCGGTTTCGGCCCCACAGGCGGCGACACGTGTTGCGAGCCTTACCGCGCGGCTCGCGACGCGCGACGTCTTCTACAAGACCGTGGACTCGACACTTCGCGGGAACGTGAGCGCCGAACTCGAAGCATCGTTCAAGGCGAGCGGTCGCAAGCTGCTGGTCTTTGCCCCGGCGTTTCCTGCGGCCGGGCGCACTACCGTTCGCGGCGTTCAGCTTGTGGATGGTATACCCGTGTCGGAGACCATCTATGGTCGCGATCCGGTTCATCCGGCGCGACACTCGCGGCTGATCGATCTTGTGCCGTCCTCGATCGGGAGCGTCGTCATCCTCGACGCCGCGACCCAGGAAGAACTCGATGCGCAGATCGAGGCCCTGCCGGAACCGGAGTCCATTTTGTGGGTAGGCTCTCCGGGCATGGCGGCGGCGCTGGCAAAGCGGCTTGCGCCTGATGGCCCGCCTTGCGGGCCGACCGCCGGGGCCGGCGGCGACGTTCTTGTTGCTATCGGAAGCGCAAATCCACGCAGTCACCGTCAGGCCGATAGAATTGCGCAAGAGCTGGGCGTTACTCTGCTGCGGGCACCTCTTGTGCGCCACGATGATCCGGCGGCGATCCTGCGGCGGATCACACAGGACGCGGCCGAACGGCTGCGCGGCGGAGGGTTCGACATGGTAATCGCCACCGGCGGCGACACGATGGAGGCGATCCTCGATCGCCTCGGCATACAGGCATTCGAGATCCTGCGGGAGATAGAGCCGGGCTTCCCGCTCGGCCGAGCGGCGCTAGACGATGGGCGCAATCTGCTGATTGCCATGAAAGCAGGCGGCTTTGGGGATGACGATGCCCTGCGCCGCGCGATCACCCATCTCCGCCAGGTCTCCACGGTACCAGAACAGGTGTTGCCATGAATAATATCGCTCCTCTCGCCATCACCATGGGCGATGCTTCGGGCATTGGCCCTGAGATCGTGGCGAAGACGCTTGCCAAGGGCGGTGAGCGCGCTCTGGTCTTCGGCAGCCGCGTTGTCATGGAGGACATCGTGCGCCGCCTGGGCCTCGACATGGCGGTCAGACCGATCGCTGCGCCGGGCGAGGCACAGTTCCAGGGTCGTGTCATCGAGATTGTCGAGGCCACGCGGATCGAGGTGGCGCCTCCGTTCGGGGCCGTGAACGCGATCGCCGGCCAAGCCGCTTTCGACACGATCGTCGCGGCCGTCGCGGCGGCGAAGGCCGGCGAGGTCAGCGGCATCGTCACCGCCCCGATCAACAAGGAAGCGATGGGAAGCGCGGGCATCTGCTATCCCGGCCATACCGAAATTCTGGCCAATTATGGCGGTGCCGAGCGCGTGGCGATGATGCTCGCTAACAACGATATTCGCACCGTTCTGGTCACGATCCACACCTCCCTGCGCAAGGCGATCGACCAGGCGGATTTCGATGCGCAGATGGCGGCCATTCGGCTGGCGCATGACGGCGGCCAGGCGCTCGGAATTGCATCCCCGCGGGTGGCTGTCGCAGGTCTCAACCCGCATGCCGGCGAAGGGGGCCTGTTCGGCGACGAAGAAATCCGGATCATCAGGCCGGCAATCGAAGCCGCGCGAGCCGAGGGTATCGACGCGAGCGGCCCCTGGCCTGGCGACACAGTCTACATGCAGGCCCGGAAGGGGCGCTTCGACATCGTCGTGGCGCAGTATCACGATCAGGGCCTGATACCCGTGAAGTATCTCGGCCTCGAAGAAGGCGTGAACATCACGCTCGGCCTGCCATTCGTCCGCACCAGTCCCGACCACGGGACCGCGTTCGACATCGCCGGCCAGGGCATTGCCGATCCGGCCAGTCTGCAAACAGCGATGGCCTATGCGCGGCGGCTCGTGGCCGCCCGGACCAGAGCCAGGGAACTCGAAAGGAAGGTCTGATGGGACTACGCTTCATCTTCATGCTCACGCGCAACGACCGCACGGTCGCGGACGCATCGGCACAACTGCAGACCGCGCTCGCCCTGGGCGTCCGCCATATCGGCTTTAAGGATATCGGCCTACCGATCGAGCAGTTGAAGGCCCTCAACGCGGCCATCAAGGCAGGCGGGGCGACCTCCTATCTCGAGGTTGTGTCGCTCGACCGCGACAGCGAGATCGTTTCGGCACGCGCCGCGACCGAGATTGGCGTGGATGTGTTGCTGGGCGGCACGCGCGTCGATGACGTCCTGCCGGTGATCGCCGGCACAGACATCCAGTATTGTCCCTTCCCGGGCCATATCACGGGCCACCCGAGCGTGCTGGAAGGCAGCATTGCCGAGATCGTCGACAGTGCCCGGGCGCTCGCGGCACGCGATGGCGTGTATGGTCTGGACCTTTTGGCCTACCGGTCCAAGGAAGACGTTCCAGCGCTTATCAAGGCAGTCTGCGCCGCAGTATCCAAGCCTGTCTACGTCGCCGGCTCCATCGACACGCCCGAGCAGATCGCCGTGGTGAAGGAGGCTGGCGCTGCTGGCTTCACCATCGGCACGGCCGCGCTGGACGGCAAATACCCGGCACCGGAAAAGGATGTGTCGAGCCAGCTCGCCGCGATTCTGCGCGACGTCGCCACGCTCAACAAGCACATCTCGCCATTCCACAAGAAAAACCTGACGAGCTCGTTCCAGCGCTTCTCCGACACCTGGTCGCCGAAGATCGCGGGCCAGATCAACGATATGCAGATCAAGCTCGCCAAATTCGCGGGCGAGTTCGTCTGGCACTTCCACCCGCAGGAGGACGAGCTGTTCTTCGTGCACAAGGGGCGCCTGCTCATGAAGTTCCGCGACCGTGATGAGATTGTCGAGGCGGGCGAATTCATCGTCGTGCCGCATGGCGTCGAGCATTGCCCCGTCGCCCTGGATGACACCTGTGAAGTGGTGCTGCTCGAACCGGGCACCACGGTGAACACCGGCACGGCAAAGGATGTGCGCAGGATTACCGAGCTCGGCCGGATCTGAGGCGTGTGCGCGAAGTAGTAAACTGGCACCGTAATTCACCCCGATAGGGTCTCGATCATGCAATCCAATGCTATCCGCCTCGACTTCCGCTCCGATACGGTCACCCGCCCCACCCCACAAATGCGTGCGGCGATGGCAGCCGCCGAGGTGGGCGACGACGTGTTGGGCGATGATTTCACAGTCAAGGCGCTTGAGGCGCGCGTTGCCGCGCTGTTCGGCAAAGAAGCGGGACTGCTGCTGCCGACCGGTACCATGGCCAATCTCGCTGCGATCATGAGCCATTGCCAGCGCGGCGAGGAATATCTCTGTGGAAGTGAGGCTCATACCTATCTGTGGGAAGCTGGAGGCGCTGCCGTGCTCGGCTCGGTTCAGCCGCAACCTTTGCCGGTCCTGGCTGACGGCACGATCCACATCAACGATCTTCACGCAGCGGTTAAGGCCGACGATCCACATTTTGCGGTCACGCGACTGGTAACGATCGAGAATACGTTCGTCGGGCGGATACTGCCGCGAGATTATCTGGACGTGGTCGTCGGGTTTGCACGGGATCGGAAGCTCGCCACCCATCTTGACGGTGCGCGGGTGTTCAACGCGGCCGCGGGGCTTGGCGTTGACGTCGCGTGCTTGGCAGAGGGCTTTGATAGCGTGTCGGTGTGCCTTTCAAAGGGGCTCGGGGCGCCGCTCGGATCAGTGCTGGTCGGGGATGTCTCATTGATCGCGCGGGCACGCCGTTGGCGCAAGATGCTCGGCGGGGGGATGCGGCAGGCAGGAATAGTTGCAGCGGCGGGGCTGCATGCGCTCGACCATCATGTCGAACGTCTGGCCGAGGATCACGCCAACGCCAAGGCACTCGCGGATGGATTCTCGGGAATCAAGGGACTGACGGTGACACCGCCGCAGTCCAACATGGTGTTTGTTGAGCTCGCGCCCGAGCTGGCGACCCGGCTATCCGAGGCGCTGCGTGAGTTAGGCATCGCAGCGAGTTTTTGGCCGGGTGGACGAATGCGCTGGGTCACCCATCTCGACGTCGATCGTGTCGCCGTTGACGAGGCAATCGCAGCGGTGCGCAAGGTCGCTGAGAGTCGGAGATGAAGGACGCCCCAACGGTTTGAACAATCCTCGGGGCAATGTACGATTTCTGGTCGGCCTTTGAAAAACCGTCCAATTCTGAAGAGAGCCCTGCGGGCGATAGGGTTTGGTGGATGGTGTGGGAGGTCAGAGGTTTACGCCGGAGCAGATCATAACGACCCTGCGTGAGTGAGTGTGCTTGTCGGCCGGGGTCGACAGCGGTGGAGTGACCTGCTGCCGGATTTTTTGGACAGAGGGCTGAGCTATTCCCGCTCAGCCCAAATCACGGTCGTCATACTGCGGGATGGGAAACTGGTCGCGCCCTTCCGTCAGCATAAGAAGATTCACCGAGGCGCAAGCAAGCGCCGTTAGCAGACACCCCCCGATGAAGACCACTTCGTATTCGAAAAGGGCCACCCGAGATTGCCAAGGAGATCGAGAAACTCTTGGCGGAATGATCAACCGGCGAGCTTCTGGAAGGAGCGGCCAAGATAGGAGAAAGACAATGCACGTTGGCCTGATAGGTGGCATTGGTCCAGCGGCCACCCACGTCTACATGATGCGATCGTAGGGTCGTTCGCGACAACTGGCCTCAAGCTTGAGCTGACTATTGCCCATGCTAATGTGCGGGAAATGATAGAGAATCTGGAAGCGGGTAGAGCCGAACAGCAAGCAGAAATATTTGCCCGTCACATTGATCAGCTGCGAGCCGCTGGCTGTCAGGCTGCCGCAGTCACTTCGATGGGCGGTCACTTCTGCATCAATGAACTCAAGGCCGTATCGACGCTTCCGATCATAGACGCCGTTCCTGCCCTCGATGCATTCTTTTCGGCGCATCAAGCAAGCTGTGTCGGAGTCCTTGGAACTCGAACGGTGATGGAGACGAAGCTCTATGGTGTCGCGACGGTTGACGTGATCGCTCCCGATCCGGATCAGATCGATGACGTTCACGATGCATACTTGCGAATAGCGGCCAGTGGTGTTGCGGATGAGAAGATTTCGGAGTTTTTCATCGAAGCGGGAGCACGGCTTTGTCGAGCCGGCGCGGAGCTCATTGTTCTTGGTGGGACCGATCTTTCAGTCGCCTTTAAAGGCAGGACGCCAGACTACCCTGTAGCGGATACCGCACTGATCCACGCTGCGGCGATCTCGCAGGCTGCAATGGGACATCGGCCCACCCGACAGGTCTAGCTGTCCGGATGCGAGACCTCCTTGGCATGAGCGACGATCTTGAGGGCTTTGGATATAGCGTGTGGATCGGGCGGCTTGAAGCGCCGGTTGGCCAACTTCGGCTCGACCGCAAGTCGGCTTCGCACGACCTCGTCCGGTGATCGTCCCTTGAGCACGCGCTGGCGTCTTCTGTTGTAGGCTTGGTTGAAGCCCTGGAGCAGCGTCTCGAGGTCACGATGGCTATAGATCGTGATGCCCAGCACCTCGCGCTGCACCCGGCCGTTGAAGCGCTCCACGAGACCATTCGTCTGCGGCGTATACGGCTTGGTCCTGCGATGCTCCACCTTCAGCTGGCGGCAGGTGTCCTCGAAGCCATCGGCAGTAAAGCAGGATCCTCTGTCCGTCAGGACGTGCGTGATCTTGAACGGGAACGCGCGTACCGCCTCGTTCAGGAAGGCAACTGCACTTGTGGTCAGCTCGTCGTCGTAGACGGCCAAGTGCACCCAGCGCGAGCAGCGGTCGATGGCCACATACAGAAAGCGCTTGCGGCTCTCGCCATTGGCGGTTCGCAGCTTCGGCAGGTGCTTGATTGTCCATGTGGAAGAAGCCGAGATCGTAGTCCTTGAACGTGCCGCTCTTGCGGTTGCGCTGCTGCGGTCAGCTCAGATGCCAGGATCTGTCCCGTCTCAGCGTCGACACCGATGTGCAGCTTTCGCCAGGATCGGCGCGTTCGGTGTCGTGCGGGGCTCGGCTCGCCAGGCGGCGATCGCCTCCTCAGAGAACCAGACCGTGAGACTGCCTCGCTGACGCAAGCTGGCGTCGTACTCGGCCCAATTCGTCACCCGATGCCGCTGCTTCGGAATGCGGTGCCGGCGAGCGGCATTGGCTTTGAACGGCACGGTGGAAATCGGTGGCCAGGGGCCGAATAGGCCTCTACACTTACCCAGCCGCGGTTACCAACTCGCTCATCCATGCAACAAAGCGGCTCCTTTGTTAACGTCGTTCTTAAGCTAACATTCAGGCGACATAAATTGCAGCCTTCAGCTAAAATGGGCATGCTTCTCCGGAGGCTCCGAGGGGCCGCGCTGCTCTCCTGAGGGAGTCCAAACCATGATCAACGAACGAGAAACCCAGTTCTACATTGGTGGGGCGTGGCAAGAACGCGCGGACGCGACATGCCTGCCTGTCGTTGATCCTGCCTCAGAACGGGTGATTGGGCGTGTTGCCGCGGGAGATGCTGATGACGTTGATCTCGCGGTTGCGGCAGCGCGCAAAGCCTTCCCCGCCTTCTCTCAATCATCGGTGTCCGAAAGGCTGGAGCTGCTCGGCAGGGTGTACGCGCTCATCAGGGAGAGAGCGGAGTTGTTCGCCGAAGCTCTCGTCATGGAAATGGGCGCGGCGATCAGCTTCGCGCGTGCCTCGCAGGTGCCTTTCGCTGCCGAGCACGTTCGCGTCCAGATGGAGGTCCTTCAGAAATACCGGTTCCTGACAATTGATGGCCTTACCGCGACGGCTAAGGAGTCGATCGGCGTTTGCGCCCTGATCACCCCGTGGAATTGGCCACTCTACCAGATCACCGCCAAGGTCGCCCCAGCGATCGCGGCGGGCTGCACGGTCGTCCTGAAACCCAGCGAACTGTCCCCCTTCAGCGCCTTGCTCTTCGCCCAGCTGATGCACGATGCCGGCATTCCGCCGGGTGTGTTCAACCTGGTTAACGGCACTGGGGACATTGTCGGCGCAGCTCTCGCCAGCCATCCAGATGTCGACATGATCTCGATCACCGGCTCAACCCGTGCGGGGGTGCTCGTCGCGCAGGCGGCCGCCCCGACGGTCAAGCGGGTGGTCCAGGAACTCGGCGGCAAGTCACCCAACCTACTGCTCGATGACGCCGATTTCGCCGGGGCGGTGCCCAAGGGCGTCCTCGCCGGAATGCGCAATGTCGGCCAGTCGTGCAGCGCTCCGACGCGCATGCTCGTGCCCGCCCATCGACTCGCCGAGGTCGAGGATCTGGCCAGCAAAAGCGCGAATGCGATTCGCGTCGGCGATCCACGGGATCCGGAGACAGCCATGGGCCCCATCGCCAACCGGGCTCAGTACGAGCGGGTGCAGGCCATGATCCGGTCGGGAATCGATGAAGGCGCCAAGCTCGTGTGCGGCGGCCTGGGACGTCCAGAAGGTCTAGATCGAGGCTTCTTCACGCAACCGACAATCTTTTCCGCGGTGAGGCCAGACATGCGCGTTGCTCGCGAGGAGATCTTCGGGCCTGTCCTGGCGATCATGCCGTACCGGGACGAAGAAGAGGCAATCGCGTTCGCCAACGATACCGTTTATGGTCTAGGGGCCCATGTCCAGTCCTCGGATCCGGAGCGGGCGCGGCGAGTCGCCTCCCGGATCCGTGCCGGGCAGGTTCATATCAACTATCCGGCGTGGGACGGGGCGGCCGCGTTCGGTGGCTACAAGCGCTCCGGCAACGGCCGCGAGTATGGCGTGCATGGTCTGGAAGAATATCTCGAGACGAAGGCCATCCTAGGCTATTAGCGACGCGATCCCGTACGAGCGGCGCGCCAGGGCGGCGACTTCAGCGTCTGTCGAAGCATCGTCAGGAAGGCGGTGGTTCGCGCGCTTCGCCCGTGCCGTGAGCCGAGCAGCGCGACGATATCGGCCGGTGGGAGCTTCCAGTTGGGCAGCACCTGCCGCAGCCGTCCCTCAGCGAGATCTTCTGCCACGTTCCACTCGGAACGGATCATGATGCCCTGACCGGCAAGCGCCCACTCTCGGATAACAGCACCGTCGTTGCTCGACATCACGGGATTGACGCGCACTGTCGCAGTCTCCTGCCGCGGTCCCTTGAAGCGCCACAGCGTCACGTCCTCGTCGTTCTCCCGAACGGCAAGACAGCGATGTTGAGCAAGTTCGGCAGGCGCTGAAATGGGCGGTGCCGAGTCAAGGTACCTCGGACTTGCGCAGAGAATTCGAGGGTTCGGCGCCAATGTCGTGACGATCTGGTCTAGATGCCCCGGCGCCCCGATGTGAACAACGACATCATAGCTTTCAATGAGCAGAGCCGCTGGATGGTCGGACAGCTGCAGGGTAGCGGTCGCGCCGCTGTGCTCTCGTGCGAATGCTTCCACGACCGGAGCCACATAGAGCCGTCCGAACCCGTGAGGTGCGGCGACCCTGAGGTGCCCGCGAACCGCACCCCTGCGATCAGCCAATGCTTCGGCAAGCGAATTGATGGCCTCGCTGACGACAACGCTGTGAGAGGCGACCAATGAGCCCTCTTCCGTAAGGCGCAGCCGCCGTCCGGACCGGTCGATCAGCCGCACCCCGACTTTCTCCTCGAGCGCGCGCAGGCGCTGAGTGACCGCCGGAGGGGTGACGTTTAGTTTCCTCGCGCTCTCTGCCAGTGAGTTTGAGCCTACCAGGACCGAAAAGAAGGCAAGATCGTCGGACGTCAACATTAATCCAAACCTGAAGCGAACATTCACCACCTATTAATTGTCATCTTTATGGTTTCGCTACAAGGTAAAGTCCAGAATCTGAGATCCGAACATGGTTCTAGCAACGATCGACCCGACCGCCCGGCTGGCCGCCGCGACCAGCCTCGAAGAACTGGAAACGCCCTGTTTGGTCCTCGACGCCGACCGAATGGAGCGGAACATCACCCGTCTTAGGCACCGGCTTGATGGCTTGGGAATATCCCTCCGACCTCACCTCAAGACCGCCAAATCGATCGAAGTGGCGCGCCGAATGATGAGCTCGCCGGAAGGCCCGGCGACCGTCTCGACGCTGAAGGAGGCGGAGCAGTTCGCGGCGGCAGGCGTCCGTGATATCATCTATGCAGTCGGTGTTACTCCAGCGAAGCTCGCGCGTGTCGTGGAATTGCGCGCCAAGGGCGTCGATCTCGTGGTCATTCTGGACAGTGGTGAGCAGGCGCAGGCCGTCGCGGAGGTGTCGCGGCGGGCTGCGACGCGCATCCCAGCCCTGATCGAGATCGATTGCGACGGCCACCGCTCCGGTGTTGTGCCCGCCAATCACGCCCAGTTGCTGGAGATCGGGCAGGTGCTGGCGGCCGGTGCCGAGCTGCGTGGCGTTCTGACCCATGCCGGCGACAGCTACAAGGGTGGGGGCGTCGAGGCGCAGCAGCGCTATGCGGAAGCGGAGCGATTGGCCGTTGTGGAAGCCGCGCAGCTTCTGCGCAGTGCGGGCCTGCCGTGCCCGGTCGTCAGCGTCGGCTCGACGCCGACGGCCCATCACGCGAAGGACCTTGCCGGAGTGACCGAAGTCCGCGCTGGTGTGTTTGTGTTCTTCGATCTGGTGATGGCAGGCATCGGGATTTGCCAGGTCGATGACATCGCGCTCAGCGTGCTGGCGACGGTTATCGGACACCAGCGCGAGAAGGGCTGGATCATAACCGATGGCGGATGGATGTCGCTGTCGCGGGACCGTGGCACCAGCAAGCAAGCGGTCGATCAGGGCTATGGTCTCGTCTGTGACATCGACGGCAATGCCTATCGCGACATCATCGTTGCCGATGCGAACCAGGAGCATGGAATTATCGCCGTGCGGCCCGGGTCGGGCGCGCGCCTGCCCGATCTGGCGCTCGGAGACCGGGTGCGGATCCTGCCGAACCATGCGTGCGCGACCGCTGCGCAGCACGCAACCTATCATGTGGTCCGCGGCCGCTCGCAGGCCGTCGAGGCCTGCTGGCCGCGCTTCGGAGGCTGGTGATGTCCCAGTCCATAAGCGTGAGTACCGATCGTGCGCCCAGTCCTGCGGGTCATTATGTGCAGGCGAAGCTGGCGGGTCAGCATCTTTATATTTCCGGGCAGCTTCCGATTCGGCCGGGTGGGGAGCCGCTTGCCGACGACAGTTTCGAGACGCAGGCGGGGCAGGCCATCGACAACATGCTGGCGGTTCTGGAAGCCGCAGGCGGAACCCCGGCCGATCTCGTCAAGGTGACCGCCTACATCGTCGACGTGAGCAATTGGCCCCGCTTCAACCAGGTGTATGCAGCACGGCTCGGAGATTCCCGTCCGGCTCGCACCGTTGTTCCGGTGCCCGAACTCCACTACGGCTATCTCGTTGAAATCGACGCGATAGCAGTGCTCGCTCAAAACGCTCCTGCCCGACAGGCAGAAAACAGTGCCGTATAGATCGGGCCCAATATCAGCTCAGGTCAGCCCCATGTCTCCACTCGTCAAACGCATACAGAGCGATCAAGAGCTTCCCGCAAAGGCCGATATCGTCGTCATCGGCGGCGGCATTATTGGTGCATCGGCGGCATTCTCGCTCGCAGAGCGGGGACTCTCCGTTGCTCTGGTGGAAAAGGGCTATGTCGGCGGCGAGCAGTCCAGCCGCAACTGGGGCTGGTGTCGCCGGCAGAACCGTGATGAGCGCGAACTGCCGCTCTCGGGGATCTCCTTGCAGCTGTGGGACGAGATTGCAGCCAAAATCGGCGACGACCTCGGCTTCCGCCGATGCGGTCTGTTCTACGCGACAGATAACCCCCAGCAGCTGGCGGAATGGGAACAATGGCTTGATACTGCCCGGCAGTTCAACGTCAATACGAAGATGCTGAGCGCCAGAGAAGCGCATGACAGAATTCCGGCGCACGGTCGCCAATGGCTCGGCGGGGTCCATTCAGTCGATGATGGAAAGGCCGAGCCGGCCATAGCCGCGCCGACGATCGCCAACGGCGCTCGCAAATTTGGCGCGACTATCCACCAGGAATGCGCTGCACGAGGCCTTGATATCGTCAACGGTGCGGTTGCCGGGGTGATCACCGAAAAAGGGCTGATCAGGACGCAAGCCGTTCTGAGCGCCGGCGGTGCGTGGACGTCCTTGTTCTGCCGCCGGTACGGCGTTGAATTCCCGCAGGCGAGCGTGCGCCAGACAGCACTTCGTACGCGGCCCACAGCCAATCTCGGCGAGGCGATCTATACGCCGGAGTGCTCGTTGACCCGCAGGTTGGATGGCAGCTACACGCTTGCGATAAGTGGCAGGGCGACGCTGGATATCACTCCACAAGGCCTTCGCTATGCGCGCTGGTTCATGCCGATGTTCATGAAGCGACTGAAAGCGGTCCAGATCGGCGTCGGCAAATCCATGTTCCATGGACCGGAAGCGTTCGCGAGCTGGAATAAGGATAAGCCGTCGCCCTTCGAGCGGATACGGGTTCTCGACCCAACTCCGGGTCGCCGTACGATCGCGGCTATTCTGAAAGGTGTCACGGAGCAGTTCCCTGCGCTGGCGGGCATCGAAGTCGCCGACAGTTGGGGGGCGTATGTGGATTGCACACCGGATGCGGTGCCGGTCATCTCGGGGGCCGATCATGTCAGAGGCCTTTACCTAGCCGCGGGCGGCTCCGGCCATGGCTTCGGCCTTGGCCCGGGCATCGGCCGCCTGGCGGCCGATCTGGTTGCCAACAATAAGCCTTGCGTTGATCCCACGCCCTTCCGCCTGTCGCGCTTCTTCGACGGATCGAGAATCGAGGTCGGCGGAATCTGATCGTGGCGGGCAGGTTGGGAGATGGCAGCCGACGAGGCGCGCCTGAGGCCGGCGGAACAGATGCCAACGTGATCGCCATCGGCGAGAGGTCGGAAACGTCGCCTGTTGGCGATGAATAACTTTTGAGGATTCCAGCGCTCCTGCCGGAGATGCCTGGAAATTCATGCATGATGCCAGAGGAACAAAGACTATGCCGGTCGAGGTTCAGAAAGTAAGTAACAGCGCCTCTTTTCCAACCCAGGTGGATGTGGTCGTCATTGGGGCGGGGATCGTCGGTACCTGCACAGCCTATGAGCTCTCCCGCAAAGGGGTCTCCGTTGCTCTGCTCGAAAAGGGCATCGTCGGCGGCGAGCAGTCGAGCCGCAACTGGGGATGGGTCCGCCAGCAGAACCGCGATATCTACGAACTGGCCCTTGCCATGTACAGTCTGCGGCGCTGGGAGGAATTGGGCACCGAGATCGGCCGCGATCTCGGGTTCCGTCGGAGCGGGATACTTTACTGCACCAAGAACGAGGCGGATGTCGCCCGGTGGGAAAAGTGGGGCCAGGCCGCACGCGTTCAGGGATTTCACAGCCAGATACTCAGTGCTTCCGAGGCCAACGAGCGGGCCTCGGGTGGCACGTCCGCCTGGGTCGGCGGCGTCTGGTCTCCGACCGACGGGAGAGCGGAGCCCAGCCTTGCCGTGCCTGCCATCGCCGAGGCCGCGAAGGAAAACGGCGTATCGCTCCATCAGAACTGCGCGGTTCGCGGCCTGGACATTGCCAATGGCCGTGTAACAGGGGTGTGGACGGAGCGGGGACTTGTGAAAGCGAGCACCGTTGTTTGCGCAGGCGGGGCATGGGCATCCCGCTTTTCTCATCGTTATGGCATCGAGCTTCCGGTCGCAAACATCGCCGGGACCGCGATCAAGACGACCCCCGCGCCCGAAATCGTTCAAGCAGGATGCCTCTCGGCTTCGAACTTCGTGTTGCGGCGGCGGATTGACGGCTCCTACACGGTTGCCGTACCCGGACACGGTACGCTCGACATCACGCCGCGGGGAATGCGATACGCATTCAAATTCTACCAGATGTACCGCAGCAAGATCGGCAAGAAGCTCAAATACCGTCTCAACAGCAGCTTCTGGAATGGTCCCGATGCCTTCGGCAGTTGCGAGAACGACGAGATCTCGCCGTTTGAAAAGAACCGCATTCTGGATCCCGCGCCCGACGGGGAACTCGTCAAACTCGCCGTGAAGAACCTTGAAAGCGAATACCCGGCGCTGAAAGGGATCGGGGTCGAGCGCGCGTGGGGAGGGCTCATTGATACCTCTCCGGATCTCGTTCCGGTTATTTCAAGAGTGGAGCAACTGCCCGGTTACGTGATTGCCGCGGGCTTCAGCGGACACGGTTTTGCTATCGGACCGGGGGCCGGTCGGCTGGTCAGCGAGATCGTCATGAACGAAACGCCGATGACGGACATCTCACCCTACAAGCTGAGCCGGTTCCTCGACGGTTCGGCGATCAGACGTCCGGAAATGATGTAGCCGTCGACGGCGGTTGTAGTCCAAGGTACTGTGGTCACCTAACCTCGTTCGTACACGAGATCTCAAAACCCACAACGGGGTGGGCACATGAAACCGGACGCATGACTTATGTCGGCCCGGTGCAAGGCTTCCAGTCGATTGCCTCCGCTCGGACGGTTGCGGTCATATGTCGGCTTTGAAGTTCGGTACAAGGCCGATTGTCGCTCGAATGCCTGAGCTCCGATCCTGCCGGTTCGAGGGCACCGTTCTCTTATTCCGGGGATTCTGGTCAAGCCCTTTGAGCGGTCCTTTCCGTCAGTTCGGCGGATATCACCTGTCGGGTCATGGTTCTCTCCGCGGTCGGCAGATACCGCCGCAGGATGGGGTCGGAAGCCTCAGCCTCGCCATGTTGCATACGCGGTCAATCTGCTCCCTGAAGCTCAGGTTTCAGGCCGCAACGGTGCCCACGCGATGACTGCTGCCTCGTCCCGACAAGGGACATCGTACCGCCAGACCTGGCGGATCTCTTGGGGGGCTACCTCATGCGGGCTGCCCTTCCTGGCGCGACCACCGGAAGTCCGTGTTGTCACGCCACATCCGGTGCAGGATCACGACGTGTTGGACAATGGTGCAAAGTTCGACCTGTCTCAGGTGGACCTGAGAAGCCGGGATCAACCCGGAAGATCACCCGAACAACATCATCGGCCACCTCGATGCGCTTGACGAGAGTGCAGATGATGTCGCGCTTCGTCGTCCAATCTGCAGCCCCGAGTCGCTCGCGCACCATCGCGGCAAACAGGTCGAGTTTACCAATGACGAGGTGCAGCGAGCGGACTTGCTCATCGGCTTCCTGGTGAGCCTTGGTCTCAGCTTCCAGCCGGGCTGTCCGGCGGCGCAATGCGGCCAGGCGCGGCTCGAATTCGGGCTTCTCGATCAGCCCCTCGGTGTAGCTGTCGATCAGCCGCTCGATCGCGCGGCGGGCCTTGGCCCGTTGACGGTCGAGGGCATCGAGTTCGAGCCGATGCGGCGTGGCCTGCACGGCGTCAAGGCGCCGCTGATACTCGGCGATAACCCGTGCCGGATCGTCGAGCAGCCGGCAGACTTCGTTCCACACCGCCTCGTCGAGCAACTCCGTGGCGACCAGCCGGGCATCGCACCGAAACGCACCGTGGAAGCGGCTCCGGTCCGTGCCGCAACAGCGATAGTAGCGCCACTGCCCCCGATGGTGATGGCCGGTGAACCCATAGCCGCACTTCTGGCAGACCAGCAGGCCGCGCAGCAGATACTGGACGCCCGCAAGCCGCTCGCGACCGCGTCTGCGGTTCTCCTCCAACTGCTCGGCGACACTCGCAAAGAGCTCTTCGCCGACAATCGCCGGCACCGCGATGCTGATGTGCCGCTCAGTCGGGGCGAGCACTTGCCGCCACGGCCGCCGCGGCAGGCCATCATGGCCGCGCGGCGGATGCAGCGGCGGCCGCCACGGCACGCTTTGGCGCCGACCATAGAGCGCCTGTCCCGCATAGGCCGGGTTGAGCAACATGGTATGGATCATCGCCCGGCTCCAGTGCGGTTGACCGGTCGGGCTTGGAAGCCCGCTGGCGTGCAGGCGCCGGCAGACCCCGGCCAGTGTCAAGCGCTCGTGCCCGACCCAGGTGAAGATCTGGCGCACAATCCGGGCGGCCCCCTCGTCAATCTCGTAGCGTGCCTCTCCCCCACCAGCCTCACGCGTGATGTAGCAGTAGCCGAAGGGGGCCCGGGACAGGACACTGACGGCACCAGTGCGGGCGCGGTGGCGCTTGCCGCGCCGGCTGCGCTCCAGCACTTTCGCCCTCTCGTACTCGGCGAACATGCCCTGCAACTGCAGCAGCAGGGCGTCCTCGGGCGTGGTCCCGATCGGGTGATTGAGAAAGATCACCTGCGTGCCGGCGTGGGTGAATTCTTCGAGCAGCAGAACCTGATGTGCGTAGCTGCGGGCGAGACGATCCGGGGCATGGACATAGACGAGATCAATCGCCGACAGCGCCACGAGATCGCGCAACCGCTCCAGGGCCGGGCGGATCAGACTCGCGCCGCTGTGGCCGTTGTCGATGAACCGCAGATCGTCCCGAATGCCATGGCCATCCTGTTGCGCACGTGCGATCAACTCCGCCAATTGGCTGTCGATGGTGTGATGCTCAGCCTGCTGGTCGGAGGAGACCCGAGCGTAGAGGGCGACCTGCAGGGTCTGCGGGGCCGAAACGGCTCTCAGATGCGGAGTTCTCATCGCATGCTCCCTCGGAAATGGCGGCCTGTGCCCGTGATGGCAGCAAACAGGTGCGCAGGGGCAGGAGGCGCTCGTAGGCGCGTCCCAAGACGTCCCGACTACCCCGTCTGACCTTGAAGCCGACCTCAAGGCGCAGCGGGCGGCGCCGCTTGCAAAGCTTGGCCATGGCGGTCCTCGTCCGTCATCGGTCTGGTTTGTCCAGAGCCGTTGAAGGGGTTAACACAGGACCTGTCGTGTGACGCCGGAGAGCCGCACGAGTCACTGTATGGACAATGCTGATCGCAAACTTTGCACCATTGTCTAACACGCCACCGCCAGCTTACGCGCGACCGCTACAGTCGCCTTCTTGCCGCCCACCTTCTTGGCAAGCCGGGTGCCCCGGGCTTTCAGCGCAGACCAGCGCGAGACCCGGTTCAGCAGGATCCCGGCCGCCTCAAACAGATACGTGCGCAGCAACGGATCGCCGCACTTGGAGATCCGACCGCTTCGGTCGATCTCGCCTGACTGATACCGTCGTGGCGTCGGGCCAAGGTAAGCCCCTACGCTGGACGAGCGCGAGAACCGGCCTGGTGTGTCGATGACACTGATATAGGCCAACGCGACCAGAGAGCCGACTCCGGGAGCCGTCATCAGGCGTCGGGCCGCCTGATCCTGGCGCGCCAGCCCCATGAGGCGACGGGAGAGGATGCCGATTTGCCGGCTGACCTCCTGCAAGGCTGTCAGGAGTGCCTCAACAGCATCCTTCAGCGGCCCATCGGCCACCAGTTCGCGCACGCGGTCGATGAAGGGCTGACGGCCTCCCTTGCCAGCTACCAGACCAAAGGGCTTGAGCACGCCACGGATCTGGTTGATCAGGTCCACGCGTACCTCCACTAAGCGAGCGCGTGAGCTGAGGAAGCTACGGATCACCTGACTGTCCAGGCTCTTGACGGTGACCTCCCGATACCAGCCCGTGCGCACGATCTGCGCCAGCCCAAGCGCATCATTGGGATCGGTCTTGTTGACCTGCAGTGACAGCGCTGCCTTGGCATGGCGAGCATCCAGGCAAATCACAGGCAAGCCGCGCTTCTTCAACTCATGCCAGTGCCATGTCGACAACGGGCCGCTTTCCAGGCCAATCCGCTCCACATGCGGGGCTCTCGCTTTGACGACTGCGGCAATGGCTTCCGGCGTCGAGGCGCATTTGCCACGCCACAGCGCCTTCCCTTGCTCGTCGACGATGCAGACTGCTGTCTGCTCCAGCGATACATCCAATCCGACATACTGCTTCATGAGGATACTCTCCGTTGGCTTCCAGTTTGGGCCTGATCGAATCAGACCTCAGTTTGCCGTCGAAGGGCACCAGGCCCGGAATAATCCCATGTTGCATTAACTTTGGCAGCGTAGCGAGGGGCGGCTAACCGAGGAGCCATCCTGTTGTCGATCTTCAAGCGCCGTCGCTTTCCCGTTGAGATTATCCTGCTGTGCGTACGCTGGTACTGCAAGTACGGGATCAGCTACCGCGATCTGGCCGAGATGATGCAGGAGCGCGGCGTCGAGGTCGACCCGAGCACGATCTTTCGTTGGGTTCGGCACTATGCCCCAGAGCTTGAAAAGCGAGTTCGCCAATATCAGGGCTATCGATCTGAAGCATCGCGGGTCGACGAGACCTATGTGCGGGTCGGCGGGAAATGGAAATATCTGTTTCGTGCGGTCGACAAGCATGGGCAGCTGGTCGACTTCATACTGTTGGATCGGCGGAACACCCCGGCGGCTTATCGCTTCCTGCCCAAAGCTCTGAAGATGATGAGCGACTTTCCGCCATCCTCGATCACCACTGACAAACTGGCATCGTACCCGAAGGCAATCCGACGCTTACAGGTTGAAGGGCTGCTGTCGAAGGATCTCGAACACCGGACCTCGAAATATCTGACGGATGTTTTCGACAAGCTCTTTTTGTCAGATCGTGCTATTTTCCTCGTGCACGGGTGACCACGTGGCCAAGAGCGGGTGCAGGGATGCA
Organism: Microvirga sp. GN3; assembly: GCF_055792825.1. Taxonomy (NCBI): domain Bacteria; kingdom Pseudomonadati; phylum Pseudomonadota; class Alphaproteobacteria; order Hyphomicrobiales; family Methylobacteriaceae; genus Microvirga; species Microvirga sp. GN3. The sequence continues at coordinate 33 of NZ_JBVVAK010000101.1, read as the reverse complement.
AGCCCGTCACGTCGCCTTCGATAAGCGTGTCCC
>NZ_JBVVAK010000100.1:0-29592 GCF_055792825.1 Microvirga sp. GN3 | reverse complement strand
GCGATATCAAGGCCGATGGTGGCAATCTCTGGCATGATGAGTGGCTCCTCTCCGGTTCTTGGACATGCCTATTCTGGCACGTCTGACGCTGGTGGAGGGCGCCATCCACGACATCACGTTAACTGAAATCGAGCGCAGTGAGGCAACCGCGGTCACCTGACGGGTTCACGCTGCAACGCAGGCTGCAGACTTCCATTCCGCCATGGCGGCGAGACGATGCAGATGGGTGGCAAGAGCAGAGCGGCAGGAGCGGGGTGGAACGAAAAGGTTGCGGGCCGCTGAGAAGATCGTAGCGAACCGCTGCAGGCCTCCTGGCGATCGAAAGCCCTGCATCGCTCGCTCGCGCCGACGCAGCGGTAGGTGCGAATTCTCCGCGCGGTTGTTAAGTCCCTTGTGCGAGCGGTGTTCGGTAGCTGGCATGACTTGGCGCCGCGCGGCCGCGTAGGAGCCGAGCTTATCCGTGATCAGCCGCCGGGGTGGGCAGCCCTGCTTCCTCAACAGACGCTTCAACAAGCGCTTGGCCGCCTTGGTGTCGCGTCGACTCTGGACGATCTCATCAAGCACATAGCCGTCCTGATCAACCGCCCGCCAGAGCCAGTGTTTCTGGCCAGAGATCGTGATCACAACCTCATCCAAGTGCCAAATGTCGCGGCGGCTTGGCGTCTTGCGCCTGAGACGGCGCGCGTACGCGGGCCCGAACTTCAAGGCCCAGCGCCGGACCGTCTCGTAGGAAACGAGAATGCCGCGCTCCAGCAACATCTCCTCGACCAGCCGCAGGCTCAAAGGAAACCGGAAGTACAACCACACCGCATGGGCAATGATCTCAGGCGGAAAGCGATGGCGTTTGTAGCTGACGGGCTGGCTCATGCCAGACCATCTACCCCGCTCGATCTCATGTCCGGGTTAACGTGACAACGCCCCGCAGGGTGCGGCTGGGCGGGGGGCTTGCGACCGACAGCCCTTGCCATCGTTCCCAGGATGTTGTGAGCGGGATCCTTGCCGTGAGGACGAACCAATTGGGTCTTCCGCCATGCCTCCGGATCCTCGTGCTCCACCATGAACCAGTCGACCCGGTCCATGACCCACGTGGCTCCTCGCAGCGGTTGTTGAGATACCGGCTCTGCCGATGCTCGACGCCCGGGAGGATGTCGCGTTTGGCCGCGTCATAAGACCCGAGTTTGTCGGTCACGATCGCTGAGAATGGATTCATTTCGCTTCCCGAACTTGCAAGCTCGTGCGACAGGCATTGATCCAGCATGCTCGGCGGGAACGCGCTCATTCCGCATCGCAACAGGCAAAGTTGTCGCTCTAGCGCCGTCTGGGTATCATGGGAAAACGAACGTTCGCGGATGAAGATTCTAGCCCGATCGGTGTTAAGGCGAGCCCGGGCTGACAATGGAGACCTGCCATTGAGCATGTCTTTCCGATTCGGCGCCGAGGAGGAGAGCAGCTTCCAGTTCCTGTGGGAAGATGGTGAACGTTCCTTCTACCGAGGGTGGCGCCTGGACGACGACGGCCAGCGCAAGGCTGTGCTGGCCGTCTGGCCCACCGCCGAGCACCCAGCCCCCGCTAGCCTCCATCGCCTCGTGCACGAATATGGTCTGAAGGACGAGCTGGACAGTGCATGGGCCGTGCGGCCGCTGGAGCTTGGGCGTGAAGGCGGCCGGACCGTACTGGTGCTCGAGGACCCCAGCGGCGAGCCGCTCGACAGGCTGCTCGGTGTCCCCGTGGAGGTGGAGCGCTTCTTGCGCCTCGGCATTGGTATCGCCACGGCCTTGGGCCGAGTCCACCAGCGTGGACTGATCCACAAGGACCTCAAGCCGGCCAACATCCTGGTCATCGGCGCTGAAGGGCAGGTGCGGCTCACCGGCTTCGGTCTCGCCTCGCGGCTGCAACGCGAGCGCCAAGCCCTGGTCCCGCCCGAGGAGATCGCCGGAACGCTCGCCTACATGGCGCCGGAGCAGACCGGGCGCATGAACCGCTCCGTCGACTCCCGCAGCGACCTCTACGCGCTCGGCGCCACGCTCTACCAGATGCTCACCGGTGTTCTGCCATTCACGGCGACCGATCCGATGGAGTGGGTGTATTGCCATATCGCGCGGCAGCCAATTCCACCCGCCGAGCGCCGGAAGGACGTGCCAGCGACAATCTCTGCTATCGTCATGAAGCTGCTCGCCAAGTCCGCCGAGGAACGGTACCAAACCGCGCATGGTCTCGAGAGAGACCTCCGGTGCTGCCTAGCCGAGTGGATGGCTCAGCGTCGTATTGACGCCTTTCCACTCGGCGCCCACGACACACCCGACCGGCTCCTCATCCCCGAGAAGCTGTATGGGCGAGGGCCCGAAATCAACACCTTGCTCACCGCCTTCGACCGCGTTGTCACGAGCGGCGTGCCGGAGCTGGTTCTGGTCTCCGGCTATTCCGGCATCGGCAAGTCTTCCGTCGTCCATGAACTCCACAAAGTGCTGGTGCCCCCGCGCGGTCTGTTCGCGTCCGGCAAGTTCGACCAATTTAAGCGCGACATCCCATATTCGACACTCGCACAGGCTTTTCGGGGCCCGATCCGCGGTCTTCTCGCGAAGAGTGACGCCGAGCTAGCGCCCTGGCGCGACGCCCTGCTGGAGGCTCTCGGCCCTAACGGCCAGCTCATGGTCGACCTCGTTCCCGACCTGAAAGTCATCGTCGGAGAACAGCTGCCGGTCCAAGAACTGCCGCCGCAGCAGTCGCAGAGGCGGTTCCAGTTGGTCTTCCGGCGGTTCCTCGGCGTCTTTGCCCGGCCGGAGCATCCGCTGGCGCTGTTTCTCGACGATCTGCAATGGGTCGATGCCGGCACCCTCGATCTGCTTGAGGATTGGTTGACGCAGCCGGACGTGCAGCACCTGTTGCTGATTGGCGCCTATCGGGACAACGAGATCGATGCCACGCATCCGCTCCGGCGCAAGCTCGAATCGGTTCGGAAAGCGGGAGCATCGGTGCAGGAGATCGTGCTGGCGCCGCTCGGGCTCGGCGCTGTGGGTCGGCTCATCGCCGACGCCCTGCACAGCGAGCGGGAGCGCGCCGAGCCTCTAGCCCAGCTTGTCCACGAGAAGACTGCCGGCAACCCGTTTTTCACGATCCAGTTCCTCACCGCGCTTGCCGAGGAGGGCCTGCTCGCCTTTGATCATGGCCAGATGCGCTGGTCGTGGGACCTTGATCAGCTCAAGGCCAAGGGCTTCACCGACAATGTCGTGGACCTCATGCTTGGCAAGCTGACCCGCCTGCCCGAAGCGACCCAGATGGCACTGCGACAGCTCGCCTGCCTGGGCAATGGCGCGGCGATCGCCACCCTGAGCATGGTCAATGGCACGAGCAGGGCTGCGCTCGACGCAGCTCTCAAGGAGGCGGTGCGAGCCGGGCTGATGTTCCGGCGGGAAGGGACCTACCGGTTCCTGCACGATCGCGTGCAGGAGGCGGCCTATGCGCTTATCCCCGAAGGCGAGCGGTCCGCCGAGCACCTGCGGATTGGCCGGCGGCTCGTTGCGCGCACGCCGCCGGAAGCGATCGAGGAGCGTGTCTTTGAGATTGTGAGCCAGCTTAACCGCGGCGCTACCCTGATCACCACGGCTGGGGAGCGGGAGCGGCTCGCCGAGCTCAACCTGCTCGCGGGCCGGCGCGCCAGGGCCTCGACCGCCTATGCCTCGGCTCTGACCTATCTCATTGCCGGACTGGCGCTGTTGCCGGAGGACGCGTGGGAGTGCCGACCCGAGCTCGCCTTTGCGCTCGAGCTGCACCGGGCCGAATGCGAGTTCCTCACGGGCTTGCCGATGGAAGCAGAGGCGCACCTTGCCGGCTTGGCAAGCCGCACTACCAGCCTCCCGAACCTGGCTACCGTCACCCGGCTGTGGGTGGACCTCCTCATGACTCTCGGTCGAAGTGACAGCGCTGTCGCGGTCGGCCTCGACTACCTATATCGCGTCGGTATCGCTTGGTCGGCGCATCCGACGCGAGAGGAAGTCCAGCAGGAATACGCGCGGATACGGCGGCAGCTCGGGGACCGCCCAATCGAGATGCTGCTCGACCTGCCGCGCATGACAGATCCGATCGCGTGCGGGACGATGGAGGTCCTCACCGCGCTCGTGACGCCGGCCTTGTTCACCGACGAGAACCTGCGCTGCCTTATCATCGGCCGCATGGGGAACCTCAGCTTGGAGCACGGCAATAGCGACGCGTCGTGCTATGCCTACACCGCGATAGGCACCGTGCTGGGGCCATACTTCGGCGACTATAAGGCGGGTCTCCGCTTCGGCCAGCTCGGACTTGACTTGGTGGAGCAGCCTGGAATGGGCCGCCTGAAGGCCCGCGTCTACTTGGCTTTCGGAAACCTCGCCAATCCCTCGATACGGCATCCTCGAATGGTCCGCCCGCCCGCGCGGCACGCCTTCGACGCGGCGCAGCAGGCCGGAGACCTCACCTACGCGGCCTTCAGCTGCAACGGCCTGATCACGCAGCTCCTCGCCAGCGGCGATCCACTCGCCGAGGTGGAGCGCGAGGCCGAGGTCGGGCTCGACTTCGCGCGCCAGGCACAGTTTGGTCTCGTTGTCGACCTCATCACTGCGCAGCTCCAGTTGATCCGGACGCTTCGCGGTCTCACGCCGGCCTTTGGCCGCTTCGATGACGTTCAGTGCGACGAGGAGCGGTTCGAGCGTCATCTAGAGGCGGATTCACGCCTGGCGATCGCCGCCTGTTTGTACTGGATCCGCAAGCTTCAGGCCCGCGTGCTCGCCGATGACCACGCCGGCGCTGTCGCGGCGGCGGCGAATGCAGAACGCCTCCTCTGGATGTCGCCCTCCATCTTCGAGCGGGCGGAGTACCACTTCTACGCTGCGCTGGCGCTGGCCTCGCTCTGCGGCGCGGCATCTGCCGCGGAGAGTAATCAGGATCGACAGGCCTTGGCGGGCCACCACCGCCAGCTCCGGGAGTGGGCGGAGAACTGCCCGGAGAACTTCGAGAGCCGCGCCGCGCTGGTTGGCGCGGAGATTGCGTGCATCGAAGGCCGCGATGTCGACGCGATGCGCCTCTACGAGCAGGCCATCCGCGCGGCTCGCACCAGCGGCCTCGTCCACAACGAGGCGATTGCCAATGAGCGCGCTTCCGCCTTCTACCGGGCACGCGGGTTTGACCAGATTGCCGCCCTCTACCTGCGGAATGCCCGTCACTGCTACCTGCGCTGGGGAGCCGATGGCAAGGTGCGGCAACTCGATGAAATTTATCCGCACCTGCGGGAGGACGGGCCAGTGCCCAGCCCGACGAGGACGATTGGGGCGCCGGTGGAGTACCTCGACCTTTCGACCGTGATCACTGTGTCTCAGGCCGTCTCCGGCGAGATTGTGCTGGAGAAGCTGCTCGAGACGCTCATGCGCACCGCGCTCGCCCAGGCGGGGGCGGAGCGCGGCCTGTTGATCCTGCCGCGTGGGGCCGAACCGCGGATCGCGGCGGAGGCCATAACCTGCGGCGATACGATTGTTGTGCATCTGCGTGACCAGCCGGTGATTCCGACCGCATTGCCGGAATCAGTTCTCCATTATGTTCTGCGGACCCGGGAGAACGTGGTTCTCGACGATGCTTCAGCGCCGAACCCGTTTGCTACGGATCCTTACATCCCGCAGCACCACGCCCGATCGGTTCTGTGCCTCCCATTGCTGAATCAGGCCAAGCTCCTCGGGGTGCTCTACCTCGAGAACAACTTGGCCCCTCGCGTCTTCTCGCCGGCCCGGATGGCAGTGTTGAAGCTGCTCGCCTCGCAGGCGGCGATCTCGCTCGAAAATGGCCGTTTGTACCGTGATCTCACCGAACGCGAAGCCAGGATCCGGCGGCTGGTCGAGGCCAACATCATCGGGATCTTCCTCTGGAATTTTGATGGCCGGATCCTTGAGGCCAATGACGCCTTTCTCCGGATCGTGGACTACGGGCGCGAGGAACTCGTGGCCGGCCGCTTGCGCTGGACCGACCTGACGCCGCCGGAATACCAGCCCGCCGACCAGGGAGCGGTCGAAGAAATCAGGCAGACCGGAAGCTGTAGGCCCTATGAAAAGGAATTCCTCCGCAAGGACGGCAGCCGCGTGCCCGTGCTGCTCGGGAGGACGACCTTCGAGGAGAGCAGGACCCAGGGTGTCGCCTTTGTGCTCGACCTGACAGAGCACAAGCGCATGGAGGCCGAGGCGCGCGAGAGCGAGCGGCGGTTGCGCGAGACGCAGATGGAGTTCGCGCACGCCAACCGCGTCACAACCATGGGCCAACTGACCGCCTCCATCGCCCACGAGGTCAATCAGCCCATTGCCGCGGCGGTCACCAATGCCCAGGCCGGCTTGCGCTGGCTGGCTCGCGAACCACCCGACATGGCGGAGGTCCGCCAATCCCTCGGCCGCATCGTCGAGAGCGCAGGACGGGCCGGCGAGGTCATCGGCCGGATCAAGGCCCTGGTTAAGAAGGCGCCTGCCCTCAAGGGTCGGCTGGACGTCAATGAAGCCGTGCGGGACGTCGTCAGCCTGACCCGCAGCGAAGCGCTGAAGCAGGGCGTCTCGTTGCAGACGGATCTCGCACCGGGCTTGCCATCCGTGGCTGGCGACCGCGTCCAACTGCAGCAGGTTGTCCTCAATCTGATCATGAACGCAATCGAGGCGATGAGCGGCCTGGACGCCGGACCGCGGGAGGTGGTGGTCCGCACGGAGATGGTTGCTTTGGGCGGAGTGGTGGTCGCCGTGCGGGATTCGGGCCCAGGCTTGGACGCGGAGAGTCTGGAGCGTGTCTTCGCGCCCTTCTACACGACCAAATCCAGCGGCATGGGCATGGGCTTGGCGATCTGCCACTCGATCATCGAGGCGCACGGCGGGCGATTGTGGGCCGAGGCTAACGAACCGCGAGGGGCCGTATTTCAGTTCACCCTGCCTTCAGAGGGACAGGACCATCCCCAGTGACAGCAACTCGCTGAGACCCTGTAAACCTGGGATGATCCGGCAAAGGCTTTGGATCCCGAGCGCACCGATCGATAGACGAAGATCGGTTCGAGAACGGAGTCTGGCGGGCACGGTCGTTTACGCTATAATTCCTTACGGCTGTGAGGATTTTGCCGCAGTGTCGCTAGCGCAGGATCGCAGGCCATTCGACCAGTGCGATGATGACCACCAGTCCGTTGGCGACCAGATTGGCGACCATCGCAGGAGGACGGAGGTTTTTCGCCGGCTGCTCAGCGGGGGCTGAAACCGCGGCAGTCTTCACCGCAATTGAAAGTTCCGAGACCCGTTGCCGCGGACGAAGCCCCATCCGAGAATTGGCTCCGGCAGGGAGGACGACATGAGCGTCAACATCACCTTTGCTCCATTGTCGCGGCGGCTGGCAGCGGTCTGCGCTACCGCTTTGCTAGCGCCTGCGAGCTCGATACCGGCTCATACGCTCGAAGCCAAATGGTGCAAGGGCGCCCACATCCGCTTCTTCGTAGGCGGCGCCCAGGGTGATGCATTCGCTACCATCGTCTATAACGGCGCGAAGCAGGCAGAGGCCGACCTCGGACCCAAGGTCGATTATGTCTTCTCGAGCTGGAATGTCGAGACGATGACGCAGCAGCTTCGCGAGGCTGTCGCGGTGAAACCGGATGGCATCGCGATGATGGGTCATCCAGGCGATGCTGCAATCATGCCCCTCGCCGAGCAGGCGGCAAAGGCCGGCATTAAAATGATATATCAAAATGTACCCATGCCGAAGGTCGTAGCGGCATTTGGGGGCGGCTACATTGGCGCCCGGCAGGAGGAGCAGGGCCGTGCCCTTGGGACGGAGGCAATCAAGCGCGCGGGCCTCAAGGCTGGCGACAAGGCCATCGTCTTCGGCTCATTCGAAAACGAGAACCGTGGCGCGCGTGAGCGCGGTACAGTGGCGGTCTTGAAGGAAGCGGGCTTGGAGGTGATCCAAATCAGCGACCCGCCCACCGGTGAATGGGCGTCCGATCCCAACCTCGCCATCCCGGTTATTACCGCAGCGCTCGTCAACAACCCGGACGTCAAGGCGGTCGGCTACTCCGGCGGCCAAATGCTCGGAAACGTCCCGACCTACATGCGGGCAGCCGGCAAGAAGCCGGGGGAGATCTTCAATTTCGGCTTCGACACCAGTCCACAGGTCGTCGAGGCCTTCAAGGGCGGTTGGGTGCAGCTCGCGGCGGATCAGCAGCCATTCCAGCAGGGCTATCTCCCGATCCTGAACCTCTGCCAGCAGATCGTGTTGGGACTTGCGCCGATCAACGTTGATACCGGCGCTGGGTTCGTCACACCGGAAAACTACCATATGGTCGCCAAGCTGGCGGAGCAGGGCCTACGCTGAGATTGGGTTGAACAGGCGGGTTCATCGACCGGCGGGCCACAGGAGCGGCACTTGGCGGATCACCTGATCGAGCTGCGCGACATCAAGAAACGTTACGGCAGCGTCGAGGCGCTCGCCGGCGTCGACTTCCACGTCGATGCCGGCGAGGTGGTTGGCCTCATCGGTGACAATGGTGCGGGCAAATCGACGCTGATCAAGATCCTCGCCGGCGCTGTGAAACCCTCCAGCGGCGAAATCAAAATACGCGGAAGACCAGTATCGAGATGGAGCGCCGCGCAAGCGCGCGCGGCCGGGATCGAGACCGTCTTTCAAGACCGGGCGCTCGCCGTGCAGCAATCGATCGTCCGCAATATCTTCATGGGCAGCGAGCTTGCAGGACCGTTTGGCTGGCTTAAGGTGAAGCGTGAACTCGCGGAGGCGAACCGGCTCATGCGCGAGATCGGCTTTACTTCGAAGCTGTTCACGCCGCGCTCGATTGTCGGGCAGCTGTCTGGCGGCGAGCGTCAGGGCGTAGCCATGGCCCGCGCGATCTACAAACGGGCGGACCTCATTATCCTTGACGAGCCAACGACATCGCTTTCGCTCGCCGAGACGGCGAAAGTCTTCCACTTCGTGCGCCACGTGCGGGCAAGGGGCCGCTCGGTCGTTTTTATCGACCACAACATTCACCACGTCTTCGACATCGCCGACCGTGTCATCGTGCTCGACCGCGGCAGGATCGTCCTCGAGGCGGAACGCTCCGAGGTAAACACGGCCGAGGAGCTGATCCGCTTCATGGAACAGGTCGCCCATCCCGTGCACCCAGGCGGACGCCGTACATTAGAGTGAGGAAGGCGTGCGATGAACAATCTTGCGGAACCCAGCAGACTGACCTCAACGGATGACACAAGGATTGCGGCGGCCGAGGGGAGGAATCCATTGGACCATCCGCTCCGCAGATGGCTGATCGAGAGCCGCGCGGCTCTTGGCACATTCGGCGTGTTCGTGGTGATGATGGCGATCTTCGTCGCAGCTAATCCAGCTGTCTTCACGACCTGGTCCATTTACAGTTCCGTGCTTACCACCTTGCCCGTTGCGCTTTTTGTCGTGATCCCGCTGGTCTTTGTGGTGACGGCCGGCGATATTGATCTCTCCTTCCCTGCCACGATGGGGTTCTCGTCTTGGATATTCGCGCTTCTCGTGAAGGCAGGATACGATCCCTTCGTCGGTATGGCGGCGGCGATCCTGACCGGTTCAGCGCTCGGCTTCTGCGTCGGCGCGCTCGTCGTTTATGGCAGCCTGTCGTCCCTGATCGCCACGCTCGGCATGAATTTCCTCTTACGCGGCCTGATCCAAATCATCAACGAGGGCAGGTCGATGGCACTCGTCACGCTTAGCCAGAGCTGGGCCTACAAGATCTTCTCGAGCGAGGTATTCGGAGTACCGGTTCAGATATTCTGGGCAACCGCATTCGTAATCTTCGCAGCGCTCCTCTACAACCGCCACCGTTTTGGAGCGCAAGTGAAGATAATCGGCGATAACCCCGACAGTGCCGATCACATGGGTATCAACGTGAGGCGTGTGCGCGTGAAAACGTTCATCTTCATGGGAATAGGCGCAGCAATCGGTGGAACGTTCTCCACCATGATCAACTTCACATGGTGGCCTACGACCGGCGACGGCTACCTTCTCCCCATACTCGCCTCCGTGTTCGTCGGCGGCACACCCACATGGGGCGGCGTCGGCACCGTGATTGGTGGCGCGATCGGCGCACTCATCGTCGCCTTTATCCAAACCGGCATCGTAGCGGCAGGTCTCAGCGGTTTTTACGTGCAGTTCTTCAACGGCCTGATCATCATTCTTTCGCTGATCGGCCACCGATGGAACCAGATACGCTACCGCTAGCCAGGAGGCAGGCGGCACGCTGCCAGCCCTGCCGGAGGCTCACGCGGCCCTTCGTCACTCTGAGAGAGCAGGTTCATTGCGATCCCTCCAGTCCATGCTACCGCACCCGGTTACCAGAGCCCGCGTTTTGACACACTCTCGACCCAGTGTGGACCTTCCGCTTGGAAGCGAGCGGGGGCTCGGCTGCAGCGGGATGCAGGGACAGGCGTTGGACAGACCACCAACGCCCTACGAGTAATGGACGGAGAAGGAATGCCAATCCGGCGGGTTCACTATGCCCGGCCCGGGGTGCTGTACCAGGGCGACGGCATGGTATAGCCTCGGCAGCTAAGACAATTGTCGACTGGGACGGCGTTCAGACCTCAACGGAGGATCGGAATGAAGCGGGTTCTTGTGACGGGAGGGAGCGGGAAGACAGGCCGGGCGTGCATCCGTGACCTTCTTGAGCATGGCTACGAGATCATCAACGTGGATGCTGTGTCCCCGAGTGAGGCTCTCTGTACGTTTGTTGAGGCCGACCTAACCGATTTCGGGCAGGCGCTGGAGGTGCTGTCGGGGGTCGACTCACGGTACAACAAGGTCGATGCGGTCGTGCATCTGGCGGCCATTCCGGCACTAGGCCGGCATACCAACGCGGTGACGTTCAGGAACAACATTCTCAGCACATACAATGTCTTTGAGGCGGCGCGGAAGCTTAAGATCCAGAATCTGGTCTGGGCTTCAAGCGAAACGGTTCTCGGCATTCCTTTCGATGTGCCTCCTCCCTACGCGCCTCTGGATGAAGAATATCCTGGTCGTCCAGAGACTGCTTACTCGCTGTCGAAGTGTCTGGGTGAGGAGATGGCGCGGCAGTTCTGCCGTTGGGATCCTGACTTCAAGATCATCGGCCTGCGCTTTTCGAACGTGATGGAACCGGCCGATTACGCGCGGTTCCCCTCGTTTGACACGGATCCACAATCCCGGAAGTGGAATCTATGGGGCTATATCGACGCGCGGGATGCGGCTCAGGCTGTTCGGAAGGCCCTTGAGGCGCCTCTCACAGGAGCCGAGGTATTCATCATTGCCAATGCCGACACGGTGATGACCCGGCCTAACGCAGAACTCATGGCGGAGGTCTACCCGGGCGTTCCATTCGTGAGGGAGGTTGGCCCAAACGAAACCCTTCTTTCGATCGGGAAGGCCCAGCGGCTTCTGGGATTTGAACCACGTTACAGCTGGCGTGCGGCTTTGCCACGTTAGGGACAGGGCAGGATCGCAGAGCGGCGGTGGGCATAACGACGATGACGCGTCGGGTTCATTCCTCCCGAATGCTGCCGTTCGGTCACTCTCGGACCAATTCGACGATGCCGTGAAAACAGCTTTAGGGATCGTCTGAGACAGAGCCTGATGATCTACTCCCCCCGTTTGACCCGCGCCCACTCCTCCTTAAGGATACCTTGCAAGACTTGGGTGATGTCGCGGCTGATGATCTCGATGCGGTCCTCAACGCCATCCTCCAGCAAAGGAAAGCGAAGCTGGTCGATCCTTTCCTTCATCAGGGCATTGAGCTGCTGATGATCTTGTTCAGCGGGTTGAGCATGAGTTCAATTTTGGAGACGGTCCGCAGCAGGTTCTCTACGCGCTTGGAAAGCTCGGGATCCCTGGCGATGGGGATGCCGGACGGTTCGTTCATGGTCTGACGGAGTGCGGCCGCGATCAAGAGTTGGGAGTTGAGGCTCGCCACGAGATCGCGCATGGTATCGATCCACTTCTGGCGGTTGACCGATAGCACGTTCGTCTTGAACTCGATCTTGGCGATGCGCGTGTTGACGAACGGCCCGGCAATCGACGCGATCATCGCCGTGGAAGCCGAGACGAGGGTGATCCATTGCGGGTTGAGGTCCATCGTTCTGCTCCTGGAATAGAGGCTTCCGTTCGCCTTACGAGTCTGGATTTCGGGTGGAGGTCCGACGTCAGCAAATCGGCTTGTCGCGCTCTATGCCGGCTCATCTTCATGCGCCGCCTCCGCCGACCGGGGCAAAGCGATGTGCGTCTGCAAGGGTGCTCCGGATCATTGATCGGCTCGATGCTTCACATGCTTGAGATATTGACGACGCTCGGGGCAATGGTGCCTTCGTTCACCGGAAGTTCCACGGGCTTGTTGTCGACTGTGAGTGTGCTGGAGGTTATGAGCATCAATCCATCCTGTGCGAAGTATGGAGAGGGATAAGCGCCGACTTTGACGGGGTCGAATATATTGTTTTTCGAACTATAATATGAAAAGCATATCAATAGCCCTGCATCAGCTCCGGCACTCGGTACCTCCGGCCCTAGAACCGCTCGTTCGGAGGCGGATCAAAAACTGCTCCTAAAGGATAGAATGGATGGCTTCTGCGTCCGGTCTGCTTGATTTCGCTTGTACAGCAACTGTCGAGTGCAATCGTGTGTCTGGCCTGTTAATGCAGTTTTCTGTGGCCAGCCAACTTCAAAGAACATGTGCAACAAGAATAAGCCACTGAGTGCGGGTTGCTTGATTCCACGCAGGTTCGGTCGGAGCCTACGCAAGTTGAAGCGCTTCCTCCCGGTAGTTGGGGGCAGTCATCCCTTGGCGCCATAGCCGTCTGCTTACAATCTGCTAGAAGGGCGAAAGCGCTACGCTAGTAAGCGCCTATGAACCCAATCGACGCCACTTGCCGACAAACGTCGGGGCTCCTCACGGAAGTGAAAGGGTAGCGCTTTCCATGCGCACGGGACGTTGTGTATCTCACCGGTGCCGGGCGAACTGGAAGTATAGCTCACCCTAAACGAAGGCATTACCCGCTCAACCAATCCTGACCACCATAGCACCCATGAAGACAATCGAACTTCACCTGAGGAGCCCCTAGCTTGTGAGCATCATAATGCTCTCCAGAGTAACTTCGCCGACGGATGTCGTCGAAGCGGGCCTTGCAGGAGGATGCTATGGACTCAGTGCTGAATGATTGCATCCTGATCGTGGATGGCAACCTTAACTTTCGCGAGCGTCTTGCGCAGGAGTTTCGTTCCGCGAATTACAAGGTTCTCACAGCCGGTACAGGCGAGGAAGCCTTTCTCATCTTGAGGCGCCGGTCGCACCAAATCGGCTGGCTCTACAGCCGTGCCGTTCTTGCCGGCCTGATCGACGGCTGGATCTTGGCAGATGAGTATCGCGAAACCCATCCCGACCGCCCCGCGGTTATCTCTGCGCACGATGCGCGGTTTACCGCTCGCGGCGACATTGTTCTGAGAGAACCTACAGTGGATATGGCTTCGGAAACAATGCGGGACGTCATCAAGTCGCCGAGTCAGGGAACCGTGGCTGCGGGGTTGAGCGAGTGTCGACGCGCCGCTTGATCCTAAGGACGGTATTGTCAACTTGGCACCAAGTCGGCGCAGCTGGCGCAGGCATAGCCATCACGTCAGCCCAAATCAGCCTTCCAAGGCGACACCGGTCACATCGCGCCAGGAATCGAAAGCGCGGTCGCGGGCGACGCGGTACTCACTGGCGGAAAGGCAATGACGGCGGAGTTGGAAGTGGTTGTGGATCGGAGAATGGGTGGCGAGAAATTGCTGGGCATGCTGGGCTGACTTGAACCGCCTCATGTGGCGTTCACGGCGTCGGGTCGGTTGGTGCGAGACCTCACAGCGGTTGTTCAAGTACCGGTTCTGCCGATGGTCAACGCCCGGCAGGATCTCGCGCTTAGCGGCACCATAGGACCCGAGCTTATCCGTGACGATCACTCTGGGCACGTAGCACAAGCCTTTCAGCAGCTTGCGAAAGAAGCGCTTGGCGGCCTTCTTGTTCCGGCGGCTTTGGAGCAGAACGTCGAGCACATGCCCGTGTTGATCAACCGCTCGCCAGAGATAATAGAGCTTGCCTCTGATGCGAACGAACACCTCGTCCAGAAACCATTTGTCGCCGGGTTGCGGTCGGCGGCGCTTGAGGCTGCTGGCATAGGCGCGCCCGAAGCGCAGGCTCCATTCACGGATGGTCTCGTAGCTGACCACGATGCCGCGAGCGGCTAGGATCAGTTCGACCTCCCGCAGGCTCAGACTGAAGCAGTGATACAACCAGACCGCTTGGCTAATGATCTCGGCTGGAAAGCGGAAGCCGCGGTAAGGATTGGACGTGGTGCTCATGCCCAAGACCCTGCCATAGCCCCAAACTTCTGCCAACTTGACAGTACCCTTCAGGGGGCGGGGAATGTTGAGAGATGAATACGGCTGCACTGCGCAGCCGAATACGCCAGTGACTGCTGCTTCAGGTGGTGGCGATCAGGCAATTGACACTGTGTTGCTTGGCGGGAGTTCGCTGCTTCGAGCCGGTCTCACACAGCTCCTCACTGGTACACCCTTCGTCGTGGTTGACCACCATGAGGATGTCGCCCTCTCCGGTGAGGGGGTCTCACGACCGGCTCTGTTTATTGTTGATGCCAGCAGATCGTTGGAACAGACGCTCGAGTTTATCGAGGCTGCCAAGCGCCAGAATCCGACGGCTCGTGTCGTGCTGATCGCCAACAGCTTTGATCTTGGCCTGATCCGTCTTGCAGTCTCGCGGGAGGTCGATGGTTTCTGCGTCACGACCGGAGGGCGCGAGGTCCTGATCAACATCCTCGAGCTCACCATGCTGGGCGAACAGGTTCTGCCTGGGGCAGTGCTTCAAATGCTGCTCAACCGTGCGCCTGCGACTACACACGCGGCTCAGCCCGCATCGGCCCCTGAGCTGACCTCTCCTGATCCGAGGGTGGGCAAACTCTCACCGAGAGAGATGGTGATCCTTCAGGCTCTCACGGGAGGTGAAGCGAACAAGGTGATCGCCCGAAAGCTCGACATCACGGAAGCCACCATCAAGGTTCACGTGAAATCCATCCTGCGCAAGATTGGAGCTGC
The DNA here is from genome assembly GCF_055792825.1 of Microvirga sp. GN3. Taxonomy (NCBI): domain Bacteria; kingdom Pseudomonadati; phylum Pseudomonadota; class Alphaproteobacteria; order Hyphomicrobiales; family Methylobacteriaceae; genus Microvirga; species Microvirga sp. GN3. Next base: position 14,475 of record NZ_JBVVAK010000100.1, on the reverse strand, counting down.
CAATCGCACTCAGGCCGCGATGTGGGCCAACGAGAACCTCCGGACTGACGTTCGATCCTTCATCAACGCCTAACGCCTGATCAGACAGGCTGAGAGGCACCGGCGCTCGTGCGCGGTGCCGTTACCGCTTCTGGCTTTTCTGTCGTGCTTGGCCAAGGAGCAAGAAGCATCAAGCAAGGCGGCAATCTCCTCGTTCCGCCACGGGAGATGATCGCGCGGCCAACAAACATCCGGACGGGTATTGTCTCGCGGCCATGCCTTCCTTCGCAATCTGAGGCATGTGAGGCGAACCCGGATCCTGGGCGAATAGGGGTGTTAGCCATCGCGTTGTCTCTGACAAAGCGAGTGACGAGCTGTCTTTTCCTGCTCGTCGTTGCACCTTAACGTGACCTCCGCTGGGTTCACCAGCGGCATCCTTCGTGGGGGCTAACACAGATGAGCACCACCCGTGTCTTCCTGCTCGCCTCTGCTCTGGCCCGGCTGATCGAGAAGGAGAGGAGAGGTCGCCTCGTCCGGAAGGGCTTCTTCCCGGGGATCTGTCGCAACTTTTGGCTACGGACAGAAAGATCTGAGCACGCTTCGTATTCGCTTATGCGGCGAGCCGCTCAAACTGCTCAGCGAGCGACAGTTGCTGAGTGCAGGCATACTTCGCCTGTCCCCTCCGCATCATGTGCACCATCTCGATGCTGCCTAGGATTACGCGAACGCTGCTCATGGACTTGAACCCAAGCATCGGCCGAATCCACCGCTTGATCGTACGATGATCCTGCTCGACGCGATTATTCAGGTAGCGGCTCTGGCGAATGCGGATCGGCTTCAACTTGCCTTGAGAGCGATCCCGCAGCCGCACTTCAGTATCGCAGGACAGGATGGCTTCGCGGTTGGTTTGGCTGCCATCGATGACGATCCTCTCGGGACGGCCGTGGCGCTTGAGCGCCTTGCGCAGGAACCGCTTGGCAGCTGTCAGATTGCGTCTTTCGCTGAACCAGAACTCGACCGTGTCGCCGTTGCTGTCGATGGCACGATCAAGCGGGATGCGGCTGCCGCCCGACGGTTCTTCCGGAAGGCTTTAGGGTAGCCACTCACGATCGATCCGCGAACCATTACGGCTGACAGGAACGCCGCAGTTGCGACGAAGGCTATAAAACGTGCCGGGGAGCTCTGGAGTTTTGCCCAACTCCGGCAGGTAAAATTCCTGAATAACATCGTCGAGCAGGACCACCGACGCATCAAGCGCTTGGTCCGGCCAGGTTTGGGCTTCAAGAGTTTTGTGACGGCCACCCAGACGATTGCAGGCTATGAGGTGAGGCGTGATCCGCAAGGGACCGGTTGTCAGTGCACCAGCGAATGACATGGGCGCGCAGCGCGATTTCATTGCTACCCTGTTCGGCGCAGCCGCGTAACCTGCGTTCTTGTCCGGCCTTCGCTTGACCCATGTCAGGAGTTGCAACGGAACCACTCAATCACCTCGCATGACGCCGAGAACACCCTTGTTCTGATACCAGCGGCTTGCACCGTCGTGAAACGGGAGAAAGGTATTGCGGGTGAAGTTCCCCGGCACCGTCTCGGCCGCGGCCGAGTGGACCTCAACCAGCTCGTCATGGTTCGCGAAGACCGCCTCAAGGATCGCGTGAGCGAGGTCAGCGGGAACATCACGATGAGCGACCGCGAAGTTGTAGAGCCCGACCGTCCCGTAGTTGCTCCTCAGTGACGGGTAGGTGCCCGCTCCGACCACAGAGGCTCCAAGCTCGGGCATGGCGAGACGCAGATCGAGGATCTGTTGCTGAGTAAGCGGAACGTAACGAACTCTTCCCTTTCGTTCGAGATCAATAAAGGAGGGGAAGGGAACGCCAGCTGCCACTGCGAGTGCATCAAGGGTTCCAGCCTGCACCTGATTCGCCACGTCAGCCCAGTCGCCATGAGCAAGTGAGGCGTCAACTTTCAAAACCTTGAAGAATTCGGGGATGTAGGCTCCCGATGTGCCACCCTGCGGGCCAATCCCGACGCGCTTACCATTGAGTTCGCCCACTGAGCGGATCCCAGATTCCTCGCGGACCATGAACTGGAATGGCGTATCGTACATGGGGAAGAGAGCACGCATCGTTCTCAGTTGTTTGCCTCCTGCCCAAGGAGCTGATCCGTTCCAGCCCTGCAGAGCGACGCCGAGTGTGACAAATCCGATCTGGATCTCGCCTGCCTCCAGTAAGAGGATGTTCTGTCCTGGTCCTTCTGTTGCTCGGGCTGTTACTAGAAGGTTGAGGGCACGCGTTAAAATGCGCGCGAGTCCTTCGCCATAGGCGTGATATGTGCCTCCCGGCGAGGCGGTGCCGATCGTGAGCGACGGGGGCCAATGCGGCTCGACTGCTGAAGCGGGCTGATGGACCGCAACCAGCACCAGAAGCATCGCGAAGATTTTCGCAGCGAATCGAAGCATGAGAACCTTCCTCGCTTTCGATGACGCAGTACCGGTTCAAAGTTAATTCGCATTGTCGGAAGACAGTCTCTCCGAAACGATAGGTATTGTGAAGCGACATTGTGCGGTAATAGCATGAGCTCGGTATCGGACAGTCTGTTCATCATGGCCCGCTGTGGCGATACGGCCTAGCTTATGCGTGACTGGGGATATTGTGGGTGGCTCTGCCTAACCTCCAGAACGACTATGATGCGAAAACATTCAGGGCTACTTTGAACGATTGCAAGAACTGACCCGTTTGGGATTTCGCAACGGGAACCGAATGCGTTACTGCTGAGTTTACATCAACCAGCTAACCTAGGTTAGTCAGCACAGCTGTTCGGCCGAACCCAAGTATCAGCGTACCCACGTCTAAGGAATCAGCGCACCCGCGTCTGACGGGAGGCGCCTGGGAGGTGACGGTGGACCGCAGTCGCGACCTTGATCCGATCGAGACCAGAGAATGGCTCGACTCGTTGAATGGTGTTCTGGAGGTCGATGGCCCCGACAGAGTCCACTTCCTCTTGGAACAAGTGATAGACGGAGCCCGACGCAAGGGCGCTCCTGTCCCGTACTCGGCAACAACCCCCTACGTGAACACAATTCCTGTCGAGCGGCAGGAGCCCCATCCCGGAGACCGGGCCATCGAGCACCGGATCCGGTCGGCTATCCGCTGGAATGCCCTCGCCATCGTGCTCAAGGCCAACAAGGAAACCTCCGAGCTCGGAGGCCACATTGCCAGCTTCCAGTCGGCGGCAACCCTCTACGACACCGGCTTCATGCATTTCTGGCGGGCAGCCTCGGATGAACATGGCGGCGATCTCGTCTACGTACAGGGCCACTCCTCTCCAGGCGTCTATGCTCGTGCCTATCTCGAGGGCCGCCTTACGGAGGAGCAACTCCTCAGCTTCCGTCAGGAGGTCGACGGCAAGGGCCTGTCGTCATATCCCCATCCGTGGCTGATGCCGGACTTCTGGCAGTTCCCAACGGTCTCGATGGGGCTTGGCCCTCTCATGGCAATCTATCAGGCCCGCTTCCTGAAATACCTGCACTTCCGCGGCCTCGCCCAAACTGAAGCCCGCAAGGTTTGGGCCTTCATGGGCGACGGCGAGATGGATGAGCCGGAGAGCCTGGGCGCGATCTCGCTGGCTGGACGGGAGAGGCTCGACAACCTCATCTTCGTCATCAACTGCAATTTGCAGCGCCTCGACGGACCGGTGCGGGGCAACGGCAAGATCGTCCAGGAGCTCGAGGCCAACTTCCGGGGGGCCGGCTGGAACGTCATCAAAGTGCTATGGGGCTCGGGCTGGGATGCGCTGTTCGCAAGGGATACGAGCGGCATGCTCGTCAAGCTGATGGAGGAATGTGTCGACGGTGAGTACCAGGACTTCAAGTCCAAGGACGGCGCCTATATCCGCGAGCATTTCTTTGGCCGTTATCCGGAGACGCTGGCGCTAGTGGCCGACATGTCGGACGACGAGATCTGGAAGCTCACCCGCGGTGGGCACGACCCGAGCAAGGTCTATGCGGCTTATGCAGCCGCCGTAAAGCACAAGGGCCAGCCAACCCTGATCCTCGCTAAGACTGTCAAGGGCTACGGCATGGGCGAAGCCGGCGAGGGCCAGAATATCACCCATCAGCAGAAGAAAATGGGTGAGGCGGTGCTGCGCCAGTTCCGCGACCGTTTCCAGATCGACCTGACGGACGAACAGCTCCAAGAGATGCCGTTCATCCGCTTCGCCGACGATAGCCCGGAGATGCGCTATCTGAAGGCCCGCCGCGAGGCGCTCGGCGGCTATCTACCATCGCGCCGACGCAAGTCGGATCCTCTGAACGTGCCCCCGCTCTCCGCCTTCGAGGCGCAGCTCAAGGCGACGGAGGGGCGCGAGATCTCAACCACCATGGTGTTCGTGCGCGTGCTCAACACGCTGCTGCGCGACAAGACCATCGGCAAGCAGGTGGTACCGATCGTGCCGGACGAAAGCCGCACCTTCGGCATGGAAGGCATGTTCCGCCAGTTCGGCATCTTCTCCCAGGTAGGCCAGCTCTACCGGCCCGAGGACGCCAACCAGCTCATGTTCTACAAGGAGGACAGGTCAGGCCAGATGCTGCAGGAGGGCATCAACGAGGCCGGCGCCATGTCGTCGTGGATCGCGGCCGCGACGGCTTATTCGACGTCGAACACGCCGATGATCCCGTTCTACGTCTACTACTCGATGTTCGGCTTCCAGCGGGTGGGCGATCTCGCCTGGGCGGCCGGCGATCTGAGAGCGCGAGGCTTCCTGATCGGTGGCACGGCAGGGCGTACCACGCTGAACGGGGAGGGCCTGCAGCACGAGGATGGCCACAGCCATCTGTTCTCGGCGACGATTCCTAACTGCGTCTCCTATGATCCGACGTTCTCATATGAGGTCGCCGTCATCATCCAGGATGGCCTGCGCCGGATGTATACCGAACAGGAGGACGTCTTCTACTACCTGACGGTGATGAACGAGAACTACGAGCATCCCGCCATGCCTGAGGGTGCTCAAGGTGGCATCCTGAAGGGCATGTACCTGTTCCGGGACGGGCAGGGGACGAAGAAAGCCCCGCGGGTGCAACTCCTCGGCAGCGGCACGATCCTGCGGGAGGTAGTTGCAGCTGCTGATCTGCTGGCGCAGGACTTCAATGTTGCGGCGGATGTGTGGAGTTGCCCGAGCTTTACAGAACTCGCCCGCGAGGCGATGGCGGTCGAGCGCTGGAACCTGCTTCATCCGACACAGGAGCCGCGCAAGTCCCATGTCGAGACTTGCCTGGAGAGCCGCGACGGACCCGTTGTCGCCGCGACTGACTACATGCGCGTCTTTGCCGACCAGATCCGGCCGTTTGTGCCGCGCCGCTACCGCGTGCTCGGAACGGATGGGTTCGGCCGTTCCGACTATCGCAAGCGGCTGCGCGATTTCTTCGAGGTCGACCGGCACTGGATCGCAGTAGCGGCTCTCAAAACCCTTGCCGATGAGGGAACTGTGAAGCCCACCGTCGTGGCCGAGGCCATCGCTCGGTACGGCATCGATCCGGAGAAAGCCGCACCCTGGACAGTATGAGCTTCGCGTAGCGAAGTCATCGACACGGCGACCTGCCCAATGAGGTCGCCTGATCGGAGGAGGAACGCCGTGGCAACCGAGGTGAAGATCCCTGACATTGGGGACTACAAGGATGTGCCGATCGTCGAGGTGCACGTCAAAGAGGGGGATCCTGTCAACACGGATGATCCTCTGGTCTCACTCGAGTCCGACAAAGCCACCATGGAGGTGCCGGCGCCCTCCGCCGGGGTGGTCGAGAAGCTGCTGATCAAGCTGGGGGACAAGGTCAGCGAGGGCCATCCGATTTTGCTGCTGAAGGATGGCAACGCCACCGTGCCTGAGCCACTCTCCTTGATCGAACAACAGGAACCAACCCCGCCGCCCGACCGTGCGCCCTCGCCGGCTACAGCCCCCGCGAAGCCGAACGGTCCAGGAGCCCAGGCGGACTTTGGGCACGTGCACGCCAGTCCAGCTGTGCGGCGCCTCGCCCGCGAGCTCGAAATCGACCTTACGACTATGCGCGGGACCGGCGAGAAGGGCCGGATCACCAAGGACGATGTGAAGGCTGCCCTCCGAGGCCCGGCTGCGCCGGTCTCGGCGCCTGCTCCGGTGGGCGGGATGGGTATCCCCGAAATCCCAGCGGTCGACTTCTCCAAATTCGGCCCAACCGAGACGCGCCCGCTGCCGCGCATCAAGAAGATCTCCGGCCCGCACCTTCATCGCGCCTGGCTCAACGTGCCTTTGGTGACGCATCAGGACGAGGCCGACATCACCGAGACGGATGTCTACCGCAAAGAGCTCGATACTGCCGCCAAGGACAAGGGCTATCGCGTCACCCTGCTCGCTTTCCTGATGAAGGCCTCTGTGTCGGCGCTTAAGGGGTTCCCGGAGTTTAATGCTTCGCTGAGCCCCGAGAAGGACGCCCTGATCCTGAAGCAGTACTATCATATCGGGGTGGCGGTCGACACACCGGAAGGGTTGGTCGTGCCGGTGATCCGTGATGTCGATCGTAAGGGTATCGGCGACATCAGCCAGGAACTTGGGGCGGTGTCGAAGAAGGCCCGGGACGGCAAGCTCGGGGCGGCTGACATGCAGGGCGCCTCCTTCACGATCTCGAGCCTCGGAGGAATTGGCGGCACGGCGTTCACGCCGCTCGTCAACGCGCCCGAGGTTGCGATCCTGGGGGTCGTGCGCTCCCGAATGGCGCCGGTCTGGAATGGCGAAACCTTCCAGCCGCGCCTGATGCTGCCGCTCTCGGTGTCGTACGACCATCGCGTGATCGATGGAGCTCTGGCGGCCCGGTTCACGCGCCATCTCGCGCATGTGCTGGAGGATGTTCGCCGCTTGGTTCTCTGACCCGACCTGCGCCCTGGGAGACAATGTGATGAGCACGACGACCGAGATCCACCTGCCTGACATCGGCGACTTCAAAGACGTCCCGGTCATCGAGGTGCATGTTCACCCCGGCAGCAAGATCAATGTCGACGATACTCTGATTACGTTGGAATCCGACAAGGCAACGATGGACATCCCGGCAACAGCGGCTGGCACTGTTCGCGAGGTCAGGGTTAAGGCCGGCGACCGGGTGTCCCAAGGCGATCTGATCGTCACTCTGGACGCGGAGGGAGCCTCCGCCATTCCACCCAAGGAGCGGATCAAGGAGGAGGCCGCTCCGTCCCCCGGTCAAGGCCAAGCCGGTTACGGCAGTCCAAGCGGAGTGTATGAGGCGATCGAAGTCAGGATCCCAGATATCGGCGATTACAGGGACGTACCAATCATTGAGGTGCATGTGCAGCCGGGAGCGACGATCAAGATCGACGACCCGTTGATCACGCTGGAATCCGACAAGGCAACCATGGAGGTGCCCGCGGCACACAGCGGCACGATTGGGGAGGTCAGAGTCAAGGTCGGGGATCGTGTCTCCCAAGGCGACGTGATCGCTGTCATGGAGGGGGGGGCAAGTGCCTCCGTTGCACCTCTCAGCAACCACGCGCCTGGCCAGGGCCAGGCCGGCTACGGGTCATCGGCGCTCGAGGCTCGGGCCGCACCGAAAGGGAATGGACACAGTGCCCCAGCGCCAACCGCAAAGCCTCCGGTCGCTATGACCGGCGACTTCCATGCCGAGGTGCTGGTGCTCGGAGCAGGGCCGGGTGGCTACACGGCTGCCTTCCGGGCTGCGGATCTGGGCAAAAAAGTCGTGCTGGTGGACCGCTGGCCGAGCCTTGGGGGCGTCTGCCTGAATGTGGGCTGCATTCCCTCCAAGGCGCTCCTACACGCCGCCAAGGTCATTGACGAGACAAAGAGCATGGGGGCCCACGGGATAAGCTTTGCTGAGCCTTCTATCGACATCGAGAAGCTACGTGGTTGGAAGGACGGCGTGGTGCAGCGCCTCACGGGCGGCCTGGCCGGGCTTGCCAAGCAACGTAAGGTGACCGTGGTGTCGGGGATCGGACGGTTCGTGTCCATGAATCAGCTCGAGGTCAAATCGGAGGACGGCGCAACCAAGATCGTGAGCTTCGAGCAGGCCATTATCGCGGCCGGATCGGAGCCGGTGAGGCTGCCCTTCATTCCACACGATGATCCGCGTGTGATCGACTCGACGGGAGCACTTGAGCTGGACGGTATCCCGCAGCGACTCCTGGTCATTGGCGGCGGCATCATCGGCCTCGAGATGGCCACCGTCTACCATGCGCTCGGCGCCAAGGTGACGGTCGTCGAGCTGATGGATCAGATTATCCCAGGCGCCGACAAGGACATCGTCACCCCGCTGATGAAGCGGATCTCGAAACTATATGAGGCCATCTACCTCAAGGCGAAGGTCACCAGAGTCGAAGCCAACGGGCACGGGCTGACCGTGCACTTCGAGGGCGGCAGTGCCCCGGCCACCGACATGTTCGACAGGATCCTCGTGGCGGTCGGTCGCAAACCCAACGGCAAACTCATTGGGGCAGAGAACGCAGGGATCGCGGTGGACGCGCGTGGCTTCATCCCGGTTGACCGACAGATGCGGACCAACGTGCCGCACATTTTCGCCATTGGGGATATCGTGGGCCAGCCGATGCTGGCCCACAAGGCGGTGCACGAGGGCAAAGTTGCCGCCGAGACCGCCGCTGGCAAGAACGCGTTCTTCGATGCCAAGGTGATCCCGTCGGTGGCGTACACCGATCCGGAGGTGGCCTGGGTCGGGTTGACCGAGAACGAGGCCAGGGCGACAGGAATAAAGTATGGCAAGGGGGTGTTTCCTTGGGCCGCAAGCGGCCGCTCGCTGTCACTTGGACGTGACGAGGGTCTCACCAAGGTTCTGTTCGACGAGGCCACCGATCGGATCATCGGGTGTAGCATCGTCGGACCGTCTGCGGGCGACCTGATTGCGGAGGCCGCGCTCGCCATCGAGATGGGGGCGGATGCGCAGGATATCGGGCTAACTATTCACCCGCACCCGACCCTCTCGGAGACGATTGGCATGGCGGCGGAAGCCTTCGAGGGCACGATTACCGACCTCTACATGCCAAAAAAGGAGCCACAGAAGGCACACTGAGCTGATTGTCGGACGCGAACAGGCAACGTCCCTCTGAAAGTCTTGGAAACCACGTGCCGCCAGCCGTGCCAAAGTGAGGAACCATGAGCCAGGAAATCAACTTCAAAACATCAGGCGGTGAGATTAACCCATCCGAACCAGGCGCAGATGAAATCCTGGTCAAGGCGGCCCTCGACTACCATCGCTTCCCGACCCCGGGGAAGATCACGGTCCTGCCCACTAAGGACATGACCACCCAGCGCGACCTCGCGCTGGCCTACTCTCCAGGTGTGGCGGCCGCATGCTTGGCCATCAAGGACAATCCGCTCGAAGCTGCGAACCTGACATCGCGCGGAAACCTGGTCGCCGTGATCTCCAATGGCACGGCCGTGCTGGGCCTGGGCAATATCGGTGCACTGGCCGGCAAGCCGGTCATGGAAGGCAAGGGCTGCCTGTTCCGCAAGTTTGCTGGCATCGATGTGTTCGATATCGAGATCGACGAGACGGATCCCGATAAGCTCGTCGACATCATCGCCTCGCTTGAGCCGACCTTTGGAGGCATCAACCTCGAGGACATCAAGGCGCCAGAATGTTTCGTGATCGAGACAAAGTTGCGCGAGCGCATGAAGATCCCGGTCTTCCACGACGATCAGCATGGGACAGCGATCGTCGCTGCGGCGGCTGTCCTCAACGGTCTGAAGGTGGTCGGCAAGCGCATTGAGGACGTCAAGCTCGTCTGCTCCGGAGCCGGTGCTGCGGCCATTGCCTGTCTCAATATCCTGGTTGGCCTAGGCGTGCGGAAGGAGAACATCCTCGTTACCGACTCCAAGGGCGTCGTGTACGAAGGTCGCACCGAGGCCATGGACGAGCAGAAGGCGCAGTATGCCCGTTCGACATCGGCTCGTACGCTAGGCGAGATCGTCGAGGGAGCCGACATCTTCCTCGGTCTCTCGGCTGCCGGTGTTCTCAAGCCCGAGATGGTGAAGACGATGGCGGAGAGGCCGCTGATCCTGGCACTCGCCAATCCCGATCCTGAGATCCGACCGGAGCTCGCGAAAGAGGTCCGGCCCGATGCTATTATCGCGACCGGGCGCTCGGACTATCCCAACCAGGTCAACAATGTTCTTTGCTTCCCCTTCATCTTCCGTGGCGCCCTTGACGTCGGCGCCAGCACCATCAATGAGGAGATGAAGCTCGCCGCGGTGCGAGCGATTGCCGAACTCGCCCAGGCTGAGCAGTCGGACGTCGTCACGGCTGCCTACGGCACGCAGGATATCAGCTTCGGTCCAGACTATCTCATCCCGCGCCCGTTCGATCCAAGGCTGATCACCAAGGTCGCTCCAGCTGTCGCCCAGGCCGCGATGAACAGCGGCGTTGCGACCCGGCCGCTGCCAAACTTAGAGGAGTATCGACGGTCCCTCCAGCGGTTTGTCTACACCTCAGGTACGGTGATGCAGCCCGTTTTTGCCGCGGCGGCCGAGTCCGGCCGCAAGCGCATCGTGTACGCAGAAGGCGAGGATGACCGTGTCCTTCGTGCAGCGCAGGTGGTCGTCGACGAGGGCCTTGCTATGCCAATCCTGGTGGGCCGATCGGATGTGATCGCGCAGAAGATCAAAACGCTCGGCCTTCGGATCCAACCTGGCCAGCACGTTGAGATCGCCAGTTTCGATGACCAAGATGCCATTGCCGAAGCCACGGAGGCCTATTACCAGCGGCGCAAGCGGCACGGACTGTCGCGCGATGTCGCCGCGGCCGAGATGCGGCGCAACAGCACTCTAATTGGGGCGATGCTGCTCTGCGGAGGCAAGGCGGAAGGGCTTCTGTGCGGCACGTTCGGAGCCTACACCCAGCATCTACGCTACATTGAGGAGGTGATTGGGCTGGCCGAGGACGCCCATGGCTTCGCGGCGATGAGCCTGCTTCAACTACCGCGGCACACGGTTTTCATCTGCGATCCCTATATCCACCTCGATCCGACGGCCGAGGAGATCGCCGAGATGGCCGTACTGGCGGCAGCCGAGCTGCGGCGCTTCGGCCAGACGCCACGCGCCGCCCTCATATCCCACTCCAATTTCGGGACCGCCAGTGACCCGGCCGCCCGTAAGATGCGGGAGGCTCTTGAGCTCATCAACCGCCGTGCTCCAGATCTCGAGGTTGAAGGCGAGATGCATGCCGATGCGGCGCTCAGCAAGCCGCTGCTCAATCGCATCTTCCCCGATGCGCGTCTTTCCGCGGAGGCAAACCTCCTGATCATGCCGAACCTCGATGCCGCGAATGCCACGTTCAACGCCCTGAAGATCGTGGCAGGTCAGGGGATCAGCGTCGGGCCCATCCTGCTGGGTGCAGCCAGGCCGGCTCACATCCTCACCCCCACGGCGACTGTAAGAGGAATTGTGAATATGACCGCATTGACAGCAGTGGCCGCCGGATCAGCTCCGCAGGACAACTAATAGAACCTCTTGGAGGGAGGATTTGCAATGGCAACGGTGACCCCGACAACGGCAGTCCTGGAATCCCACCATAAAGGCCGGTGGTACCAGCACCTCTATGTCCAGGTGCTGGCCGCCATCCTGATTGGTGTTCTCCTGGGCCACTTCTATCCTTCCATCGGCGAAGCGATGAAGCCCTTGGGCGATGCCTTCATCAAGATGATCAAGATGCTGATCGCCCCGATCATCTTCTTCACTGTCGTGCATGGCATCGCCAGCATGAAGGACATGAAGAAGGTTGGGCGGGTCGGCTTGAAGGCGCTCATTTACTTCGAGGTCGTAACGACGCTGGCTCTGGTAATTGGACTCATCGTCGTGAATCTGTGGCAGCCTGGTGTCGGGATGAATGTCAATCTTTCAACTGTCGACACCTCAGCAATCGCTACCTACACCACGAAAGCAAAGGACCAGAGTACAATCGGCTTCCTGCTTGACATCATACCTTCCACCGTCGTGGGCGCCTTTGCGACCGGTGAAATCCTGCAGGTGCTGTTCTTCGCAATCCTGTTCGCGTTTGGATTACAGGCGCTCGGCGAGCGCGGCGAGTCGGTCCTGCGCCTCATCGATGTCGTCAGCCACATCTTCTTCCGCATCGTCGGCTTGATCATGAAGCTGGCCCCGATTGGCGCGTTCGGCGCGATGGCGTTCACGATCGGCAAGTACGGAGTCGGAACCCTGTTGTCGCTCGGCAACTTCATGCTGGCATTCTATACCACCTGCCTGCTGTTCATCTTTGGCGTCCTGGGCGGAATCGCGGCGCTGTGCGGGTTTTCCATCTTCAAGTTCATCCGGTACATCAAGGAGGAGCTTCTCATCGTGCTCGGCACCTCGTCGTCGGAATCGGTGCTGCCTCGCATGATCGCCAAGATGGAAAATCTGGGCTGTGAGACCTCGGTTGTCGGGCTGGTGATCCCCACCGGCTACTCCTTCAACCTTGATGGAACCTGCATCTACCTGACGATGGCGGCTATCTTCCTCGCGCAGGCGACCAATACCGATCTAACCATGACGCAGCAGCTGGGGATTATAGCCATTCTCCTGCTGACCTCAAAGGGAGCGGCCGGAGTCACTGGTTCGGGCTTCATCGTGCTCGCCGCGACACTTGCCTCAGTGGGCACGATCCCGGTCGCGAGTATAGCCCTGATCCTTGGCATAGACCGGTTCATGTCGGAGGCACGAGCCCTCACCAACCTAATCGGCAATGGTCTCGCAACTGTGGTCGTCGCTAAGTGGGAAGGCGCACTCGATGAGGAACGCCTTCACAGCCGTCTCAACAGGGAGACGGACCTCGAAGCTGACGAGCCTGAGACCGTAAAAGTGGAGGATGATGTCGTTGAGGCAGGGACCCCACAGCCGATCCGGGTGTGAGCAAAAACCCAAAGGACGGATGACCATGTCCGACGAGCCTAGTCCGGATACACACGCGGAACATCAACAGGACCCGCCTACCCAGCCACGAGCCGAGCCGTCCCTTCACCAGATTGTGGTTGTCGGCGGAGGCGCGGCGGGTCTGCAACTTGTGACCAAGCTTGGGGACCGGCTTGGGCGGCGCAAGAAAGCACAGGTAACGCTGGTCGAGCGCTCGAGGACCCATATCTGGAAACCGCTTCTGCATGAGGTAGCAGCTGGCAGCATGGATGTCGGCCACCATGCTGTCGATTATCTGGCGCAGGCGCACCGGCATCATTTCCGCTATCGGATCGGCGAGATGGTGGGCCTCGACCGTGACAAGCAGGAGGTATTCCTCGCGGCCAGCGTCGACAATGAAGGTCGTGAGGTCACCCCGCCACGTTCGTTCCGGTACGATACTTTGGTCATTGCGGTGGGCAGTGGGAGCAATGATTTCGGCACGCCAGGCGTGAAGGAGCATGCCATCGCACTCGATACGCCGGACCAGGCGGTGCGGTTTCATCAGCGGCTCGTCAATAGCCTTATTCGCGCCCACGCACAGCCGGGCCCGGTGCGTCCCGGCCAGTTGCATGTGGCTGTCATCGGTGCGGGTGCGACCGGCACCGAGCTCGCGGCGGAACTGCACCGGGCGACCCGTCAGGTCGTCGCACATGGCCTTGATCGGGTCGACCCGGAGAAGGACCTCAAGATCACCCTCATTGAAGCAGCTGAGCGCATTCTCCCTGCGGTTCCAGAGCGGGTCTCCGAGAGCGTTATGCGCCTGCTCAGTAAGATCGGAGTTGAAGTCCGGACGAAGGCGCGTGTGACGGAGGTTACCGACAAGGGCGTGCATCTTGCCGACATGAGCTTCGTCCCCTCGGAACTTGTGGTCTGGGCCGCGGGAGTGAAGGCCCCTGACTTCCTGCGGGACTTGGCTGGTCTTGAAACAAGCCGAAACAATCAGCTTGTGGTCATTCCAACACTTCAGACGACGCGGGATCCGAACATCTTTGCAATTGGTGACTGCGCCTATCTCGTCACGCCGGATCTGCCCACGCCCGTCCCACCCCGGGCGCAAGCCGCACATCAGCAGGCCACTCACCTCGTTGCGCAGATCCAGCGGCGCCTCGAGGGCAAGCCTCTGCAGCCATTCCGCTACCGCGACTTCGGTTCGCTGGTCTCACTCGGGGAGTACAGCACCGTCGGTAATCTCATGGGCTTTATCCGGGGCAAAAACTTCTTCATCGAAGGCCTGCTGGCCCGCCTGATGTACCAGGCGCTCTACACAATGCATCAGAGGGCGCTGCATGGCTCACCGAAGGTTGCGCTCGATACGACCGCGCGCATGCTGACACGCCGGACCGAACCCCGTGTCAAGCTCCACTGACAGGCAAGATCATAGGCATGCGTCAAACAACACCACAGGAGGAACCCATGGCTTCCATCGTCATTGTCGGCGCGGCGCGCACCCCCGTCGGCTCGTTCAACGGCGCCTTCGCCAACACGCCGGCCCATGAGCTCGGCGCGGTGGCCATCAGGGCGGCCCTCGAGCGCGCCAAGGTCGAC
>NZ_JBVVAK010000099.1:0-29632 GCF_055792825.1 Microvirga sp. GN3 | reverse complement strand
GGTTGGCTTACCCAGACAATGCGGCTCCATCTTCGCCCACTGGGCATCCGTCAATACATAGCGATCCATCAAGAGCTTGAATCATAAGCCCAAACTCTCGTGAATCCCCACAGACCTTAGAACGCGCAACTCGGAATTGTGTAAATAGCATAAACGCAAAAAACCAACGGAAACCCAAAGAGCGGTCATTGACATTAAAACGACGTGTGCCGTCTCTTATCTGAAATTTGATATAAACATCATGCTCTTGGGTTTTCTGCTTTTCGCCCTTAGCATCTTGTGTTTCACCTTCAACCACCTCGAATGAAATTACGACCTCCTTTCCTCTAGTATCTTCACCAAATATTTTATTCCATCTACCAAAGACCAGCTTGGTAACTGCAGAGCCTGCACGGTCCATGACGTGCTGGATCTTAGTGCGGTCATCATGTTGTCCCCATGCAGCAAGGAAGGAAAGCCACGACACCACCATTTCCTTGCCGCGAATGCGACGAACTATGTCTTTATCGATTGTGTGACCACGGCCATCGAAATCCAGTATGTCCTGGAATACCCGACGATAAAAACGATCTACTACTCCTCCCCTGTCAGTCAAAAAAATCGCTTCGGGGAAGTCGAAAATAAAAGTGGGGAAATAAGCTATATCGGGGGTATTTTTGTAAATAATGTCTCGAATCTTGGTAACCTCATCGATATTAGGGTCCCTCCATTTTCCCTGTTTCGCTCCCTTAACTTTGACAGCAGTGCGAAGGCTGAAAAAAATTAAACTTGTAATCACCGTCTTTGAATCGTTGTTGCCGTTCGAAAACAACTTCTGACGGAAAACTGCCGATATCAATTTCCAAATTGTGGGCCGCTAGAAGAGATTTAGCAATCAGTTGCTTATCAGCGGCAGTTACAGATAGAGTGGCCGAAACAGACACGTCGCCTGTAAACGTGGAAATCAAGTGTCGCGGGACACGTTCCTTATAAGGCACACCTGTCCCCTCATCCCCCCTAGGAGTTCACTCGTCGCAAAGTCAGGTGAAAAGCTATGAATTGCTTCTAATACTGTTGTTTTCCCGCTCTCATTCAATCCGACTAGAGCAAAGACCGACGCTCCACCGACACTTTCAAGATTAATAGTCGTATCTTTAATGCCTTTGAAGTTTTGAATTCTGAAAGATTTATAACGCAAGTTTCGCCCCTCCCGACCACAGATATCAAGATACCGTTACGTATCTGTCAACTACCGATTGAGACTATCCACTTGCCTTCGTCTAAATGAGAACTGCCGGACCGCTGACACGTCCTTCTCAACTCTCGCCGCAAATTGGCGCTATCTCGGGCAACATTTGACAAGCTTACATGCAGCAGGAGGGCGGCCATGACGATGGAGCGAGGGGATCAGTCTTACTGGATGGGACGACCCTTGGGGCGCGAGGCGGCGATTGTTTGCGCGCTGGTTCCTCTCAAACGTCACTCCGGTCTTGATCACCCGACAAACACCCTCGCCGTCATCCCTGGGCTTGTCCCGGGGATCCACGTCTCTGCAATCTTGCCGGTCCTAAGATGTGGATGGCCGGGACTGATCCCCGGATCAAGTCCGGGGACGGCCATGACGCTTGGACCGTCTGTCGCGGATGGACGCTTCGCTCTTTGGATCGCGTCCAGGGACGGCGACAGGGAAATGGTCCATTGCGGCGAAAGGCGTGGATGGCCGGAACAAGTCCGGCCATGACGGGTGAGGCTGTTGAGGCAGAGGCGCTCTCGTGATGGGGAATGGAAGCGCTGTGGCGGAGAGTGCGAGCGTCGTCGCTCTACCGGTTCAGCATCTCATAGAGGTCGTCCCAATCCGGGTTCATGCCGTGAATAAGGCGGACCTTCCAGGCGCGGGGCCAGTGCTTGATAGTTTTCTCGCGCTGGATTGCGTCGCGAATGTCCTCGAAGCGCTCGTACCAGACGAGGTGCTTGAGGCCATATTGCTTGGTGAAGCCGTCGATGAGGCCTTCGCGGTGCTGCCATATGCGGCGGGACAGGTCGCTCGTCACGCCGCAATAGAGCGTGCCGTTGCGCCGGTTGGTCATGATGTAAACCCAGCCGCCCTTCTGCATCGGACGATGATACTCAGGCGCATCAACCACTCCACCGTCATGGCCGTGCTCGTCACGGCCATCCACGTCTTTTTGCGCGGATTAAGACCTGGATCCCCGGGACAAGCCCGGGGATGACGGCGGAGGATGCACTTCAATTCCCTATAGCCGCGATGGGAGCGTCCTATCGAGCCTCATCCGCCGACGAACCACCCCTTCCCCGCCCCGAACCATTCCACTCCGCAAACTCCGCCACCAGCTCCATGAACCGCTCGTCCGAAGGATCGGTTTCGAAGCTGTGAACGGCTGATGTCGTCGCCCAGGGCAGCTTCTCGCCCGTGTACATTTCGACATAGGGCGGAAACTCTCCTGCATCCTCCAGCATGGCGGTGCGCACGTTGACGAATTCGTCCAGGCCCTCGGGCCGGGTGAAGAGCCAGCTCATGCAATGCGGGCAGAAGAAGTGGCGCGTGGCGCCGTGAAGGCCGCCGATCACGGGTTCGCCCTGCACCACCTCGAAGTTTTGGCTGGGATAAAGAACGCTCAACGAGAAGGCGCTGGCGGTCATGCGCTGGCAGCCCGTGCAGTGACAGGCCATGGTGACGATGGGTGCGCCATGCACGCGAAACCGCACCTGACCGCAACGGCATTCGCCGTTCCGTGTTCCGTCCTGATCCGCCATCGCGTCGTCGTTTCGTCTTCGTCGTCTCACGCGGCCTGCCGCATCGCTTTCTCGATCACGGCGAAAATTCTTTCATCCGTGCACTGGGCTACGTTGAAGCGCATGAAATTTTTCGCCGTCTGCAACGCGCTGAAAACGTTGCCGGGCGCGAGCACGATGCCCTCGTTCAGCGCATGGCGCGCCACGTCGGCCGCATCGATTCCGTCCGGCATTCGGCACCAGACGAGCATGCCGGCCTTCGGCACGACCCAAGGCTCGATACCGAGGGAGCGCAGGCGCGCGATGGTCACCGCCATGGCTCTTGAGAGCCGCGTGCGCAGGGCCTCCATGTATTTGCGGTAGCCGCTGCTGCTTAAGACGCTCAGCACAATCTCCTCCGACAGGCGGCTGCTGGCAAAGCCGGTGGCGATGCGCAGATCCGTGAGCTTCTCGATCCAGTCCGGCTTTGCGGCGATGTAGCCGCAGCGGAAGGATGCCGAGAGGGTTTTGGAGAAGCTGCCGATCCGCACGACGCGGTCGAGCCCGTCGAGGGCCGCAAGACGCGCCGCCGGCTCCGTTTCGAAATCGGCGAAAATGTCGTCCTCGATGACGATCAGATCGTGGTCCTCGGCGAGCTTGAGGAGCTTGTGCGCCGTGCCGGCGGAAAGCGTGGCGCCCGTCGGATTGTGCAGGCCGGAATTGGTGATGTAGAGGCGCGGACGATGCCGGACGAGCGCCTGCTCGAACAACTCCAGGTTCGGCCCCGTCGGCGTATAGGGAATGCCGACCACGACGGCCTGCTGGGCGCGCAATAGCGCGAGGAAGTTGAAGTAGCACGGGTCGTCGACCAGCACGACGTCTCCGGGCTGGATCAGCAGCCGGCATACCAGATCGATCGCCTGCGTGCCTGCATCCGTCAGCAGGATCTGGTCGGGCAGCGCCGGGAACCCCTGCTCGGCCATGCGCCGCGACAGGAACTGGCGCAAGGTACTGAGGCCCAGCGGCGTACCGTAATCCGTGAGGCCGGCGATGTCCTTCGAGCGGGCGAGGCTGCGCAGAGCGCGGCGGATCTCCTCCTCCGGCATCCAGGCGCTGGGAAGCCAGCCGCAGCCGGGCTTGAGCACCTCGTCCTTCGCCTCCAGCGATTGCCGCGAGACCCAGAACGGATCGATGGCGCGGTCGAGACGTGGTGCGAGTTCCGTCAGCGACAGGGGCGCGAGCGGGGCGGCGCTATAGAAGCCGGCACCGGGCCGGGAGCGGATGACGCCTTCCGCCGCCAGCCGGTCATAGGCCTCCACCACGGTGGATTTCGACACCTGCATGGTGCGGGCAACATTGCGGATGGAGGGAAGCTTCGCGCCGGGCGTGAGCGAGCGGTTTGAGATCTGGCCGCGGATCGAGAGCATGACGCGCTCGACCAGCGTTCCATCGGGCTTGAGCGTCGAGAGATCGTCCACTGTACCGCCCCTTGTTCCATGACAGTTCGGCAAGATTGTACTGCACTGTCTCTGGAAAAGCGATGCCTTTCCGATGAAATCGGAGCATGGAGGCGAGCATGGACAAGACGACAGAGGGTTGGGTCAGCGGCTTTCTTGGGGTGCTGATCTTCAGCGGCTCCCTGCCGGCGACGCGCGTTGCAGTTTTCGATTTCGACCCGCTGTTTCTGACCGTCGCGCGGGCGACCGTCGCAGGTTTGTTGGGTGCGGCGCTTCTGTTAAGCCTGCGTGAGAGGCGGCCCGAACGCCGCGATCTCCTGTCGCTTGCCATCGTCTCAGCCGGCGTGGTGATCGGCTTTCCGCTGCTCACCGCGCTCGCGCTTCAGCATATCACCACCGCGCATTCCATCGTCTTCGTCGGCCTGCTTCCTCTGTCGACAGCGATCTTCGGCGTCATCCGGGGCAGCGAGCGGCCGCGGCCGGCCTTCTGGATCTTCTCAGGCATCGGCGGCGCGCTGGTGGCCGGCTTCGCCCTGGTCCAGAGCGGCTCGGCCTCTTCCATCGGCGACCTGCTGATGCTGGGCGCCATCGTGCTGTGCGGCCTCGGCTATGCGGAAGGCGCGAGCCTCGCGCGGCGCCTGGGGGGATGGCAGGTCATCTCCTGGGCGCTGGTGTTGTCGCTACCCGTCACTGTCGGGCTCACGCTTTTCACGCTGCCCGCCTCCTGGAGCGGAATCGGCCTCCCCGCCTGGCTCGGGCTGGCTTACGTCTCGCTGTTCTCTATGCTGATCGGCTTCGTGTTCTGGTATCGCGGCCTGGCGCTGGGCGGCATCGCGGGCGTGGGCCAATTGCAGTTGCTCCAGCCCTTCTTCGGTTTCGTCCTGTCGGCTCTGCTTCTGAACGAGGCTGTCGGCTGGTCGATGATCGCCGTCACCCTCGCGGTGATTGGCTGTGTGGCCGGTGCGAAGCGCTTCGCAAAACCGCCTGAGGCCAAGGCTGGACTTGCAATCGCATCGCGATAAGCCGCATCGACTTGCACGAAAAAGCAAATGGCCGGGACAAACCCGGCCATGCGACAGTCAAAAATCCCAGCGGGCGGTGCCCGCTCAGATATGGATCACGCGGTCATAGGCATCGAGCACGCTCTCGTGCATGGTCTCGGAGAGCGTCGGGTGCGGGAAGACGGCGTGGATCAGGTCTTCTTCCGTGGTCTCGAGATTCATGGCGATCACGAAGCCCTGGATCAGCTCGGTCACTTCGGCGCCGACCATGTGGGCGCCGAGAAGCTGGCCGGTCTTCTTGTCGAAGATCGTCTTCACGAGACCCTCGGGCTCACCCAGCGCAATGGCCTTGCCGTTGCCGATGAAGGGGAAGCGGCCGATGCGGATGTCGTAGCCCTGCTCCTTCGCCTTGGCCTCGGTGAGACCGACGGAGGCGACCTGGGGATTGCAATAGGTGCAGCCCGGGATCTTCGCCTTGTCCATGGCGTGCGCGTGCAGGCCCTTGATCGTCTCGACGCAGATCACGCCCTCGTGCTCGGCCTTGTGCGCCAGCATGGGTGGGCCGGCCACGTCGCCGATGGCATAGATGCCCGGCACGTTGGTGCGGCCGACGCCATCCGTCACGATGGTGCCGCGGTCGATCTTCACCCCGAGCTTTTCGAGGCCGAGATTCTCGATGTTGCCGACGACGCCGACCGCCGAGATCATGCGCTCGGCGGTGATCGTCTGCGTGCCGCCCTTGCCGTCATCGATGGTGGCGGTGACGGAGTTCGCACCCTTCTCCACCTTCGTGACCTTGGCGCCCGAAAGAATCTTCATGCCCTGCTTCTCGAAGCGCTTGCGGGCATGAGCAGCAATCTCCGCATCCTCGACGGGGAGAATCTGCGGCAGCACCTCGACCACGGTCACCTCCGCACCCATAGTGCGGTAGAAGGAGGCGAACTCGATGCCGATGGCGCCGGAGCCCATGACGATGAGCGACTTCGGCATGGATGGCGGCACCATCGCCTCGAAATAGGTCCAGATCAGCTTGCCGTCCGGCTCGATACCGGGCAGCACGCGGGGACGCGCGCCGGTGGCGATGATGGTGTTCTTGGCCTGGTAGGTGCCGGGCTCCAGCACGCCCTTCGGCACCGGGTTCTGCGGCTGCATGGCGGCCTTCTTCGGCGCCGTGACGACAACCTCGCCGGGCTTGGAGATGTTCGCCTCGCCCCAGATCACGTCGACCTTGTTCTTCTTGAGCAGCATGCCGACGCCGCCGTTGAGACGGCCCGAGACGCCGCGCGAACGATTGACGATGGCGGCAGCATCGAAGCCGATGCCCTGAGCCGATAGGCCGTAATCTTTCGCATGCTCCATGTAGTGGTAGATCTCGGCCGAGCGCAACAGCGCCTTGGTCGGGATGCAGCCCCAGTTGAGACAGATGCCGCCGAGATGCTCGCGCTCCACGACCGCGGTCTTGAACCCGAGCTGCGCCGCGCGGATCGCGGCCACATAGCCCCCCGGCCCGCCGCCGATGACGATGATGTCGTATTGGTTTGCCATATGAGAAATCTCCCTGACTCTGAGAGCAGTACCTCAAGAGCCGGACGGCATTTGCGCCAAGAGGCCGTCAATTGTGGTTGGAGCGCCAGAACGGACGAATGGAACTTCTTGCCTACGGGCTAAACCGAAAACGTCACCACGTCTTAACTCGGTTACATATCTCCCGTATGCCTTGGTACGCATACAATCCCCACCGCCGCCACGTTGTCCCGTTACCGGATTATATGTGTTGGGGCCGTATCTGAAACAGATCCGATTCTCTGCCAGCATCATTGGACCGTTGGGCCCCTCGGCTCGGACTTCTCTACCTTGGTTCACACTCCAGGTGCCCTCCAGCACCACCTTATTGCCGGGATACCAAAGATAGATCTTCCCGTCCGTTGAGGAGTATGACACCTGGGATCCGTGGCCGAGGATGTAAGTGATCCTCGTGGAGCCGCCATAGAGCGCACGCGTCTCCTCCACGGGCGGATCGGACATAACATCCAGAGGCGGTCGCACTCCCACGCATGCAGCCACACTTGTTGCCACAGCGAGAAGGACTGCAACCTTACCCCAGATCGACATAAGGATGCTCCCCCCGCCGGCTTAAACCAGCATCCCCATCGGGTTCTCGATGAGCTGCTTGAAGGCGGCCAGGACTTCGGCACCAAGCGCGCCGTCGACCACGCGGTGATCGCAGGAGAGCGTCACGGTCATGGCCTGGACGACGGCAGGAGCGCCGTTCTTCACCACGACCCGCTGCTCGCCGGCGCCGACCGCGAGGATCGTGCCCTGGGGCGGGTTGATGACGGCCTGGAAATTCTTGATGCCGAACATGCCGAGATTCGACACTGCCGTGGAGCCGCCCTGGTATTCCTCGGGCTTGAGGCGACGCGTGCGGGCGCGGCCCGCCATGTCCTTCACCTCCGCCGAGATCGCTGTAAGCGTCTTGGTCTCGGCCTTGCGGACGACCGGGGTGAACAGGCCGCCCTCGATGGCGACCGCCACACCCACATCCGAATGCTTCATTTTCAGGATGCGATCCTCGGCCCAGACCGCATTGGCGGCCGGCACGCGCTGGAGCGCGATGGCAAGCGCCTTGATGACGAAGTCATTGACCGAGAGCTTGTAGGCCGGCTTGCCGTCCTTGTCCTTAGCCGCCGCGTTGTTGATCTGCTCGCGCAGAGCCATGAGCGCATCGAGCTCGCAATCCAGCGACAGATAGAAATGCGGCACCGTCTGCTTCGACTCGACGAGGCGCTTGGCGATGGTCTTGCGCATGCCGTCGAGAGGCACTTCCTCGTAGGTGCCTGCCTCGAACATGGCCTTGACCTGATCGGCGCCCATGCTCGGTGCGAGCTGCGGAGCCGCGGGCTTCGCAGCCGGTGCAGGAGCCGCTGCTGCAGCGGGAGCAGGTTTTGCGCCACCACCCTGGAGCGCAGCGCGCACGTCCTTCTCGACGATACGGCCTTGGGGACCGGAGCCCCGGATCGATGCGATGTCGACGCCCGCTTCCTTCGCGATGCGCTTGGCGAGCGGCGAGGCGAAGACGCGGTTACCGGCGGCCTGCCCTGCCCCGTTGGGCTTTGCGGCGGGAGCGGGCGCACTCGGAGCTGGCGCAGCCTGCGGCTGAGGCGCAGCAGCGGGAGCCGGTGCGGCTTCAGCTTTCGGCGCTGCGGCCGGAGCGGCACCGCCTGCGGCAGGAGCCGTGATGCTCTTCGGGTCCTCGCCCTCGCCTGCGATCAGCGCGATGAGCTGGTTGACGGGCACATCGGCCGTGCCCTCGGGAACGACGATCCTGGCGAGGATGCCTTCATCGACGGCTTCCACTTCCATGGTGGCCTTGTCGGTTTCGATCTCGGCGATCACATCGCCGGATTTCACCGTGTCGCCTTCCTTCTTCAGCCACTTGGCAAGGTTGCCCTTTTCCATGGTGGGAGACAGGGCGGGCATCAGGATATTGATGGGCATGGCGTTGATAGATCCTGATCTGGAAAGGATTAGTTTATGGCCTGCGTCGAGCCTGGATCGCTCGGATTATCCAACTCGGCCTGAATGCCGACGGTGATCTCGGCGAGAGCCTCCTCCTCGGAGAACTCCGTTTCCATGGCGTAGACGCGCGCGGCGTGACGGGCGAGATCCACGAGGAGCACGCCCCAGGTGAACGGATCGTCGAAGGCGCGGCGAAGCGCGATGCTTACCGCTCCATCGACCACCGAAGCCCTCAGAATCTCGACGCCGCCCTTTTCGAGGGCGTCGGGTGGAACATTGAGGGCTTCGAATTTCCGCTCAGCCATGATGTCACCTGTAGCAAACGGCCTTCGCCGCCTGCACCACTTCGGCCACCGACGGAAGCGCGAGTTTCTCGAGGTTTGCCGCATACGGCATGGGCACGTCCTTGCCGGTGACGCGGATCACGGGAGCGTCGAGATAATCGAACGCGTTCTCCATGATGCGCATGGCGATCTCGGAGCCGACGCCCGATTGCGGATAGCCTTCCTCCACCGTGACGCAGCGGCCGGTCTTCATGACCGAGGCGACGATGGTGTCGGTGTCCATCGGACGGATCGTGCGCAGGTCGATGACCTCGGCTTCGATGCCTTCCTTCGCTAGTTCCTCTGCGGCCTTGAGCGCATAGGTCATGCCGATGGAGAAAGACACGATGGTGACATCCTTGCCCTGGCGATGGATGCGCGCCTTGCCGATCGGCACCGTGAAGTCATCGAGCTTCGGCACCGGGAACGATTGGCCGTAAAGGATCTCGTTCTCCAGGAAGACGACCGGGTTCGCATCGCGGATGGCGCTCTTGAGGAGCCCCTTGGCGTCGGAAGCCGTGTAAGGCGACACGACCTTGAGGCCTGGGATCTGCGAGTACCAGGCTGCGAAATCCTGGCTGTGCTGCGCGCCCACGCGGGCGGCCGCGCCGTTCGGGCCGCGGAACACGATCGGCGCACCGAGCTGGCCGCCGGACATATACAGGGTCTTGGCGGCCGAGTTGATGATCTGGTCGATCGCCTGCATGGCGAAGTTGAAGGTCATGAACTCAACGACCGGACGCAGACCCGTGAACGCCGCACCGACGCCGACGCCGGCAAAACCGTGCTCGGTGATCGGCGTGTCGATCACGCGCTTCGGGCCGAATTCCTGCAGCAGTCCCTGGGTGACCTTATAGGCGCCCTGGTATTCGGCGACTTCCTCACCCATCACAAAGACCTTGTCGTCCTTGCGCATTTCCTCGGCCATGGCATCGCGAAGAGCTTCGCGGACGGTCATGGAGACCATCTCGGTGCCTTCCGGGATCTCCGCCATGGCGTCGTGCGCGGTGCGGGTCTGGATCAGGTAAGGAGCAGCCGGCTCCGCCACCGGCTTTGCATCGGTGCCCGGAATCGAATCCGGCGACGGCCGGTCGGCCATGCCTTCGCGCTGCATGTCGGGCGTCGGGGCGGCTTGAGCCTCCTGCGCCGGAGCCGCCGGTGCCTTCGCCGACGCAGCGGCGGCGGAGACATCCTCACCTTCGCCCGCAAGAATCGCGATGGGAGTGTTCACAGCGACATTGTCGGTGCCGTCGGAAACCAGGATCTTGGCGAGGACGCCTTCGTCGATCGCCTCGACCTCCATGGTCGCCTTGTCGGTCTCGATTTCGGCCAGCACGTCACCGGGCTTGACCTGATCGCCTTCTTTTTTCAGCCACTTGGCCAGTTTGCCCTGCTCCATGGTGGGAGAAAGGGCAGGCATGAGAATATCGATCGCCATTAAAAGACTCGTTTCGATTGTCGCAGCGGCGAGATTCGGGGAAGAGCGACGCCAACGCGCCGCTTACAGAAGGATATCCGTGTAGAGCTCGGACGGATCGGGCTCGGGATCGTGCGTGGCGAACTCGGCCGCCTCGTTGACGATCTCGCGCACCTTGCTGTCGATGGCCTTCAGCTCGTCCTCCGACAGCTTCCATGTCTCCAGCAGACGACGGCGCACCTGCTCGATCGGATCGTACTCTTCGCGCATGCGAGTCACTTCGTCCTTCGTGCGATACTTCGCCGGATCGGACATGGAGTGGCCGCGGTAGCGGTAAGTCTGCATCTCGAGGATATACGGGCCCTTGCCGGAGCGGGCGTGCTCGATGGCGCGGCGACCAGCGGCATAGACCGCGCGAACGTCCATGCCGTCCACCTGCTCGCCCGGAATGCCGAAGGACAAACCACGCTTCGAGAAATCGGTCTGCGCGGAAGCGCGCGTGACGGCCGTGCCCATAGCATAGCGGTTGTTCTCGATCACATAGACAACCGGCAGCTTCCAGAGCGCTGCCATGTTGAAGCTCTCGTAGACCTGCCCCTGGTTGGCAGCGCCGTCACCGAAATAGGTCAGGCAGACATTGCCGTTGTCGCGATAATGGTTGGCGAACGCGATGCCGGTGCCGAGCGACACCTGGGCGCCGACGATGCCGTGGCCGCCATAGAAATGCTTCTCCTTGGAGAACATGTGCATGGAGCCGCCCTTGCCCTTCGACAGACCGCCGCGGCGTCCCGTCAATTCGGCCATGACACCCTTCGCATCCATGCCGCAGGCGAGCATGTGACCGTGATCGCGATAACCGGTGATCACCTGGTCGCCATCTTTCGTCGTCATCTGCATGCCGACGACGACAGCCTCCTGGCCGATGTAGAGGTGACAGAAACCACCGATCAGGCCCATGCCGTACATCTGGCCGGACTTCTCCTCGAAGCGCCGGATCAGAAGCATGTCGTAATAGGCCGACTGGTCCTGGTTCTTGTCGAATTGTGGGGTGTTGGGGGCAGCTCCGCGATTGGAGCCTTTGCTGGAAGTAGTCTTGTTAGCCGTGCCTACACCGGCACGGCCCGCCTTGCGGGCAGCAACAGCCATCGGGTCCTCCGAAGGGTTTCCTCGACGAAAGTTGTAGCGCAGTCGGAATCGGAAATCGAGAGCCCCAAAAGGTGTTTTGCGCTGCACAATAAAACGCGCAAGCCAATGAAAAATCTTCGTTATTTTCGATCAACTGAAATTCAGTTAAGCAGAACTTTTAAGTTATTATTAATTATGGTCCCGTGATGATCACGAGGTCGTTCCTGTGCACACGTCCTAACATTACACGCGCCCTTTCTTCGAGCAGATCGCGGTCGATCTGATCGCTCCGAAGCAGCGCGATGCGACGCTCCCAATCGGAGCGCTGTGTCTTTAAACCGTCGAGCTCCGCGGAAAGTTCGGCGACCTGTGCTTCATACTTTTGTTGGGCCTCGATACCGCGCGCTCCGCTGTGTGCATGATGCACGAAGTATGCAGCGACAGCCGCGGAGATGCTGTAGAGCACCAGCGGAATCAGAAATCGTCGTGCGCGTCTGCGGATTACCATGGCGTGAGTCTTACAGCGACATGGTTAAGGAGGCGTTAGAGGTTGCGCACACTTCATCTCCAACCCTCGCCGTCATCCCCGGACTTGTTCCGGGGATCCACGTCTTTGCAAGGTCGCGTTTCCTAAAGACGTGGATGGCCGCAACGAGTGCGGCCATGACGATGAGCAGAAAAGAAAAAGCCGCCTCGCGGCGGCTTTCTCGGTGCATCGATATAACTCGAACTCAACCCAGCGCCTTCAACGCCGCGCGGCCTGCGTACCTCGCCTGATCGCCCAACTCTTCCTCGATGCGGATGAGCTGGTTGTACTTGGCCGTCCGGTCCGAACGGGCGAGCGAGCCGGTCTTGATCTGCCCGCAATTGGTTGCAACGGCGAGATCCGCAATGGTGGAATCCTCCGTCTCGCCCGAGCGGTGCGACATGACGGCGGTGTAGCCGGCACGGTGAGCCATCTCGACGGCGGCGAGCGTCTCGGTGAGCGAACCGATCTGGTTCACCTTCACGAGGAGCGAGTTCGCGACGCCCTTCTTGATGCCCTCCGACAGACGATCCACGTTGGTGACGAAGAGGTCGTCGCCCACGAGCTGGCACTTGTTGCCGATGAGATCCGTCACGGCCTTCCAGCCCTCCCAGTCGTCCTCGGACATGCCGTCCTCGATGGTGGCGATGGGATAGGCGGAGACGAGCTTCGCCAGATACTCGGCCTGTTGCTGCGGGTTGAATTTCTGGCCCGTACCCTCATAGACATAAGCGCCGTTCTTGAAGAACTCGGTGGCCGCGCAGTCGAGGCCGAGCACGATGTCCTGGCCCGGCTTGTAACCGGCCTGCTCGATGGACTTCATGATGAAGTCGAGGGCGGCCTCGGCGGAAGGCAGGTTCGGGGCGAAGCCGCCTTCGTCACCCACATTGGTGTTGTGGCCGGCATCCTTGAGCGCCTTCTTGAGGGTGTGGAACACCTCGGCGCCCATGCGCACGGCCTCGGCCAGCGTCGGCGCGCCGACGGGCAAGATCATGAATTCCTGGAAGTCGATCGGATTGTCCGCGTGGGCGCCGCCGTTGATGATGTTCATCATCGGCACAGGCAGAACGCGGGCCTGCGTGCCGCCCACATAGCGATAGAGAGGCAGGGTCGAGGCCTCGGCCGCGGCTTTGGCGACCGCCAGCGACACGCCGAGAATGGCATTGGCGCCGAGGCGGGCCTTGTTCGGGGTGCCGTCGAGTTCGATCATGGTCTCGTCGATGGCGATCTGCTCCTCCGCATCCATGCCGCCGATGGCATCGAGAATCTCGTTGTTGACCGCGTCCACGGCCTTGAGCACGCCCTTGCCGAGATAGACCGATTTGTCGCCGTCGCGCAGTTCGACCGCCTCGTGGGCGCCGGTGGAGGCGCCGGAGGGCACGGCGGCGCGGCCCATGGAGCCGTCTTCGAGGGTCACATCCACCTCGACGGTGGGATTGCCCCGGCTGTCGAGGATCTGGCGGGCGAAAACGTCGATAATCGCTGTCATTGAGCGGGCTCCTGCTGGCTGAAGTGCCGCTATTTCCGCCCGTGCGACGGGTGCGGCCTCAAGTCATGAATTGGCTTATTGACCGAAATGCCCATGTGAGCAAGGACGGCAAGAGCTTTCCCTTTATCAATCCAAGGTCAATTCCAGATGACGGAAACCACCCTCCAGCTCGGCCACGTCAGTGCCCAGCCCCAATCCCCCGAGGAAGCGCAGCTCGATCGGGTGCCGAACCCGCATCAGGATACGGACTACCTCGCCCGCTTCACGGTGCCGGAATTCACGTCCCTCTGCCCGGTCACGGGCCAGCCAGATTTTGCGATCCTGGTGATCGATTACGTGCCGGGACCGTGGCTGGTCGAGTCGAAGTCGCTCAAGCTCTATATGCACAGCTTCCGCAACCACGGCGCCTTCCACGAGGATTGCACGGTCGCTATCGGCAAGCGGCTCGCAGATCTGCTCGAGCCGCGCTACCTGCGGATCGGCGGCTACTGGTACCCGCGGGGCGGCATCCCCATCGACGTGTTCTGGCAGACGGGCGAGCTGCCGAAGAACCTGTGGCTGCCCGACCAGGGCGTGGCGCCCTACCGCGCCCGTTGAGCCGCAGGCTTGGTCAGGACGTACGAAGCGGTCAGACCGACGCCAACGATGATCAGGGCGGCGATTCCCGTCGCTCCGGTCAGCCCGATGTTGCGCAGGCCGAAACCCATGAGGACGACACCGAGCGCCTGACCGCAGAAGAACGAGAAGGCATGGAGCGCGACCGCTGAGGCGCGCGCGTTGGGCGCCACTTCCGTCACCTGGGCCTGGAAGGTGTTGTGGAGCATGTAGAAGCCCAGCCCCATCAGCAGAAGGGCGAATGCATCGAGCTTCCAGTCGCCGCCGAGACCCAGAACGACGAGCGCAGCCCCGGCAAAGAAGCCTCCGCCCATGAGGATTTTGCCGATGCCGAGGCGCCTCAGCATCCAGGTGACGAGGGCCGAATAGATCAGGCCACCAATGGCAAAGCCGCCGATGGCGAAGCCGGCCTCCGCAGCCCCGCCCCCACCGCGCTCCTCCAACAGCGGCGCCACATAGGGGAAGATGCCGAAGATCGCGATGGCTTCGACGAAGACGGAGCCGAAGAGGAACAAGGCGCGCGGGTTGGAGAGGATATCCCGGTAGCGCAGGATGGCCGTGCGCGGATCGAATTGGCCGCCTGGCAACGCGCCTCTGAAGCCGATGACTGTCGCGGCAAGCGCCAATGCCATCATGATGGAGGAAAGGCCGAATACCCCTCGCCAGCCGATCAGCTCCGCCAGAAGCCCTGCGAAAGACGATCCGGCGAGCTGGCCAATGATGACAGCAACGAGATAGCGGCTCAGCGCGATTTGGCGTCGGGCCATCTCGACCCGGTCGCCGATCAGCGCGATCGAGAGCGGCACCGCTCCGCCTGCGGCCGCGCCGGCGATGATGCGGAGGGTGAACAGCGTTTCCACGTTCGGCGCGAAGATGGAGCCGGCCAGAGCCAGAAAGAGCAGCGCCAGCGCCACCTTCATGACGCGCTCCTTTCCGAGCGCGTCGCCGACAGGTCCCAACACCGGCTGGATGAAGGCATAGGGCAGCGCGAAAGCAGCCGAGAGAAGCGCGATGGTCTGCGGCGTGGAGCTTAAGTCCCGGGCAATGACCCCGACCATCGGCTCGACCGCGCGGCCGGAGAACGTGCTCGCGAAGCCGCTGGTGGCGAGGATCAGGATCAGGTTGCGGGAGGACATGGCATCCTAACGAATGAGGCCGTGAAGGGAGCTCAGGCTCCTTATCACGGCCTCATCTCAATACGAGGAACAGGAACGCAGACCTGACCTCTTCAAAAGGCATGGGAAACGGAATTAGACCGCCCTGCCCTTGGCCAGCGCATCGAAAGCCTTGAGCTGCGCCAGCAATCCCTCAAGCTCCTTCAACGGAACCATGTTGGGGCCGTCGGAAGGAGCCTTGTCCGGGTCCTGGTGCGTCTCGATGAAGACGCCGGCCACGCCGACCGCGACGGCGGCGCGGGCCAGCACCGGCACGTATTCCCGCTGACCGCCCGAAGTGGTGCCTTTGCCGCCGGGCTGCTGCACGGAATGGGTGGCATCGAAAATCACCGGAGCGCCGGTCTCGGCCATGATCGGCAGGGAGCGCATGTCGGAAACGAGCGTGTTGTAGCCGAAGGAGGCGCCGCGCTCGGTCAGCATCACATTGGGATTGCCCGCAGCCGTCACCTTGGCGGCGACATTCGCCATGTCCCAGGGTGCCAGGAACTGGCCTTTCTTCACATTGACCACCCGGCCCGTCTTGGCAGCCGCTACGAGCAGGTCCGTCTGGCGGCAGAGGAAGGCCGGGATCTGAAGGATATCGACCACCTCGCCGACAGGCGCACATTGGTCGTTCTCGTGCACATCGGTGATGACCGGCAGCCCGTACTTCTCCTTCACCTCGGCGAAGATCGTAAGGGCCTTGTCCAGCCCGAGGCCGCGGGCACTGGAGATGGACGTCCGGTTCGCCTTGTCGAAGGAGGACTTATAGACGAGACCCAGGCCGAGCTTCCCGGCGATCTCCTTGAGCGCGGCAGCCATTTCAAGCGCGTGGTCGCGGCTTTCCATGGCGCAGGGCCCGGCGATGATGCTGAGCGGCAGGTGATTGCCGAAGCGGACGGAGCCGGCCTCGACGACGGTTGGAGTTTGTTTGGTATCGGTCATGCGCCGTCTCTAGCCTTTCTCAGACGGCAAGCAAAGCGACTCCGTGCATGCCACCTCGTCACTGGACGTCGCGGTGAAGGCAGTCGGCTTGTCAGCTCTTAACCAAGGGCGACAGAGGATATTTCCTCCGACGAATTGTCGATTTACTTTAGGTCATCTTTAAAACAAGATGCTATCTACATGGAAAGAATAAGAAATTTTACCTGCAAACATTCCTGAAGCGGATCGACAATTCACTTCGCGGCGCGTGGGGGGCGCTCTGATGTCCGAACATAGCAAGATGCAGGAGCTTGTCGCTCTCAGAACGGCACTCGGCTTTACGCAAAGCAGAATGGCGCATGAAATCGAGTTGAACCTGCGGGACTACCAATCCTTCGAATGGGGCGAGAACGAGATCCCGGACCTCTATCTCCGGGCCATTGAGCGGATCGCCATGCTCTATGCCGTTCGGCACAAGAACCCGATGCTCGTGCCGCCGGCCATGCGCGCGGAGGCTCTTCAATTCGCCAGAATGGTCGAGGCGAATATTTAAAAACCAGAAGCCCCGGACGATTTCCCCGGGGCTTGAACCCGTTCTCAGAATGTCATCGCCGCCGCGTTGATGATTCCAGCGGCGAGCGAAGCAGCGCCGAGGAACAGGGCAGCCGCCATTTCACCGCCAGCGATGCGCTGCGACAGGTTCGGCATCACGATCCGCACCAGCCAGTAGACGACGATCTGGACTGCGAGGGCCACCAGGCCCCAGACGAGGCAATCGACGATGGTCTGGGCATGGACGATGGCGCTCGCCAGCGGCAGCGCGAAACCGACGAGGCTGAAGCCGAGGGTGGTCGCCGCCGAGATCACGTTCTCACGGATCAGAGCGAACTCGTTGTGCATGGTCGCGAGCGTGTAGATCGCGAGGTAGAGGCCGACCAGGGCGACCGCGAGCACGAAGAAGATCAGGAAGTCAGGCAAGCCCGCCAGAGATGAAGCCACGGTCAGTCCTCCATACGATGTTTTCCCATCGTCTAGAGGATCATGGTTAATATTACGTTGGCTCGAACGCGATCGCGATGCCGAAGGCAGTGCTGGCAGGGACGATGAGCCTGCTGCCGATGTGCTGATAGGGAATCTCTGCGGCGTCCAGCCACTTCGCCTGCCGGTGGATATCCTCGACGCGAACCGCGAAAGCCACGAAGGACGGCTGATCGAGCTCTGCCTCCACTGAGCCATAGATCTCGGCAGCGTCATCGGGCGTGAGCACATCAATGTGGCTCTCACCCAGGCGGAACGACAGATCGTCCCCGTCCGGACTGGCCGGCTGCACGCCGGTGAAGGCCGTCAGGAAAGCTCGAAGCCGCTCCGGATCCGGCGCAGCCAGGGTCACCGATGAGATTTGCGTCGCCTTGTTGTCGTGGCGCTGGAATTCCGGGTTCCAGAAGTTTTCCGGGAAGTGCTGCTGGCAGACGAAGAAGCCCGCCTTGGGAGAATTCTCGACTGAGGCGAAGGCCAGGGTGAAGGCTACCTTGGTTTCGCTCCCATCCGGACGGCGTCCGCTGCGCTCGAAATGGAACGGCTCGAACGACCCGATGCGTTTTTCAGAGAACAGAGCGGCGTCCGCCTTGGCATCCTGGCTGTCGAGAACCAGCATGGCGAGGCCTTCGCGGTCCCTCAGGTAATCCTGGACGAAAGCGCCGAAGCTGAAGGCGCTCGCCTGATGCGGGGCAATCGCGGCCCCCTCGCCCACCGCGAGCAGTTCAATGAAGGAATCGGGCAGCTGGACGAGCCGGTTCTCGGTGCCCCAGGGGTGGCGATTGCGGGCGCCGACCTGGAAACCGAGACGCTCATAAAAGCTTCCGGCCTGATCGAGGTCGTGGACGGCAACAACGAGATGGTCGATCCGGCGGGTCATCGGGTTCTTTCCTGTACGTCGCGCCTGAATCACGTCCAGGCACGACGGGGCAGGTTAACATCAAACCAGCCGGCTTTGCTCCACGGCCGCATGAATGAAGCTCTTGAAGAGTGGATGCGGCTCGAAGGGACGAGACTTCAGCTCCGGATGGTACTGGACGCCGATGAACCAGGGATGGTTCTCGTATTCCACGATCTCGGGCAGAACGCCGTCGGGCGAGACGCCCGAGAAGCGCAGGCCCTTTTCCTCCAGCTGGTCGCGATAGGTCATGTTGACCTCGTAGCGGTGCCGGTGACGCTCGGAGATTTCCGTGCCGCCATAGATGTCCGCCACCTTGCTGCCGGGCTTGAGCGAGGCCTGATAGGCGCCGAGGCGCATGGTGCCGCCAAGATCGCCGCTGGAAGAACGCTTCTCGAGCTCGTTGCCGCGCAGCCACTCCGTCATCAGGCCGACGACCGGCTCCGCGGTCGGGCCGAACTCGGTCGAGCTGGCATTCTGGATGCCGGCCAGCGACCGGGCCGCCTCGATCACCGCCATCTGCATGCCGAAGCAGATACCGAAATACGGCACCTTGCGCTCGCGGGCGAAGCGGGCCGCCCGGATCTTGCCCTCGGCGCCGCGCTGGCCGAAGCCGCCGGGAACCATGATGCCGTGGATCCCCTCGAGGAACGGAGCCGGATCCTCATGCTCGAAGATCTCGCTCTCGATCCATTCGAGGTTCACCTTCACCTGATTGGCGATGCCGCCGTGGTGAAGGGCCTCGATCAGGGACTTATAGGCATCCTTGAGGCCCGTATACTTGCCAACGACGGCAATGGTGACCTCGCCCTCCGGATTGTGGACGCGCCCGGAAATGTTCGTCCAACGGGAGAGATCGGGCGCCTTGGCGCTGTCGAGGCCGAAGGCCGCCAGAACCTCGCTGTCGAGGCCGGCCTCGTGATAGGCCAGCGGCACGTCGTAGATCGAGCGGGCGTCGCGCGCCTCGATCACCGCGGTCTCGCGCACGTTGCAGAACAGGGCGAGCTTGCGGCGCTCGTCTTTCGGGATCTCGCGGTCCGTGCGGCAGAGAAGGATATCGGGCTGGATACCGATGGAGCGCAGTTCCGCCACCGAGTGCTGCGTCGGCTTCGTCTTCAGCTCGCCGGCGGATGGGATGAACGGCAAGAGCGTCAGGTGGACATAGATCGCCTGTCCCCGCTCCAGATCGTTGCCGAGCTGGCGGATGGCCTCGAAGAACGGCAGACCCTCGATGTCGCCGACCGTGCCGCCGATCTCGACGAGAACGAAGTCGAAGCCCTCGTTGCCGGTGAGCACGAAATCCTTGATCGCGTTGGTGACATGCGGAATCACCTGGATCGTGGCGCCGAGATAGTCGCCGCGCCGCTCCTTGGTGATGATGTCGAGATAGATGCGCCCGGTGGTGATGTTGTCGGCCTTGGTGGCCGGCACGCCGGTGAAGCGCTCGTAATGTCCGAGATCCAGATCGGTCTCAGCGCCGTCGTCGGTCACGAAGACCTCGCCGTGCTGATAGGGACTCATCGTCCCCGGATCGACGTTGAGATATGGGTCGAGCTTGCGAAGCCGGACCTTGTAACCGCGTGCTTGGAGAAGCGCTCCCAGGGCCGCCGAAGCCAATCCCTTGCCGAGCGAAGACACCACGCCGCCGGTGATGAATACGTACCGCGTCATGGACCCCTATCCATAAAGATCGGACGCCGATTCGCAATCGCGAACAGCGTTACCCGAAGCCAATCCACAAAAAGAGAGGGCCGGAAGCCCGGCCCTGGTTTTCACTTACTGCTGAGGCGCTGCGGGCGCCGGCGCCGGAGCGCTGGGGGCCGGAGCCGCCGGTTGGTCGCCCTGAAGGCGCTGCAGCTGCTCGAGCACATTACCGCCCTGCGGAGCCGCCGGAGCCTGCTGGCCCGGAGCCGGCGCCGTCGGCGCGGCGCCGCCATCCAGGATCGAGCGCGGAGCCCGGGTCGAGGTCGCCATGACGGTGAGCGCGATGCTGGTGATGAAGAAAAGGCCTGCCAGAATCGCGGTCGCGCGGGTGAGCGCATTGGCCTGGCCGCGCCCGGTCATGAAGCCGGAAACACCGCCGCCACCGCCGCCGAGGCCCATGCCGCCGCCCTCGGAACGCTGCAGAAGAACCACGCCGATCAAAGCGAGGACGATGATCAGGTGGACAATGATGAGAACTGTTTGCATCGTTTTCAAAAACCTCAAGCGGCTGCGCACAGGGCGTCAGCCGCTCGCAATCCGTTCGTTGCGGCGGCCTGTAGCATAGGTGGGCGCAGGATCAAAGACCTGCAAGCCGCCTTTTCTCAGTTACCCGAGATACGCCCCGGCGATGGCCAGGAAATCGGCCGCGACGAGGCTCGCGCCCCCCACCAGCGCGCCGTTGACGTTCTCCACTGCCATCAGTTCGGCAGCATTCGAGGGCTTCACGGAGCCGCCATAGAGAATGCGGACCCGTGCGGAATCGGCCTTGCCGACGAGGCGGCGCAGCTCGTCCCGGATCAGGGCATGCACCTCCGCCACGTCGGCGACGGTTGGCGTCAGGCCGGTACCGATGGCCCAGACGGGCTCATAGGCGACCACGAGATTATGGCTGTTCGAATCGACCGGGATCGAGCCGCGCAGCTGCTTGCGGACGACGGCGAGGGTTTTGCCGGCCTCGCGCTCCTCGCGGGTTTCGCCAACACAGACGATAACCGTGAGGCCGGCCCGGTGAGACGCAACCGCCTTGGCGCAGACATCGACGTCCTTCTCCTTGTGATACTGGCGGCGCTCGGAATGGCCGACGATCACATAGGAAGCGCCTGCATCGGCCAGCATTTCGGCCGAAAGGTCGCCCGTGAAGGCGCCCGATTCCTTGGCGTGGCAATCCTGGCCGCCGATGGCGACGCGCGAGCCGACGGAACGCTGAGCGAAGAGGCTCACGAGAGTCGCAGGTGGGCAGACGGCCAGCTCGACCTTGGCCTTGAGACCCGGAGTGTAGCCGGCGTGGATCTCCTCCAGAACCTTGGTCGAGGACCTCAGTCCGTTCATCTTCCAGTTTCCCGCCACCAGCGGGCGCGGCCTATCGACGCTCATTTCAGGCACTCCTGTCACGCTTGATAATTTGGCACTAGCAGAGGCTTGAGCCCTCTTTCAACCAGACTTGCCCTTTTCGTAGAGCCCCTGATCGTTTATCGGCAGGTTTAACGAGTTTTTGGAAAACGGGTTCACGATGCTTCGGAACATGCGCAAGGCTGGGCAGACGCTGGTCGGCAAAGTCATCGCCACCATCTTTTTCGGCGCCCTCATCGTCAGCTTCGCCATCTGGGGCATCGGCGACATCTTCCGTGCGACACCCGCTTCCGCGGTGGCCGAGGTCGGCAGCATCACCATCACGGTGGATCAGGTCCGCAACGCCTATACCAACGAGCTTCAGCGGCTCGGGCGCCAGTTCCGCACCGTGATCAGCCCCGAGCAGGCCCGCGCCTTCGGCCTCGACCAGCAGGTCGTCTCCAATCTCGTGACCGAGGCCGTGATGGCCGAGCAGGCCAAGCAGATGGGTCTCTCCGTCTCCGACCAGCTTGTCGCCGCCTCGATCATGAACAACCCGACCTTCAAGGGAGCCGACGGCCAGTTCAATCGCGCCCTGTTCGATCAGGCCCTGCGCAATGTCGGCCTCTCCGAGGCGGGCTTCGTGCAGGAGCAGCGCTCTGCCATGGCGCGTCTCCATCTCGCCGAGGCCATCGCCGGGGACATCACGGTCCCGGTCGCTGCCAAGGAAGCCCTGCATCGCTATGCCAGCGAGCGTCGCGCTGCCGCCTACATCCTTCTGACCGCTGCCACGGCGGGCGACATCCCCGCCCCCACGGCCGAGCAGCTTCAGAGCTTCTTCAACGAGCGCAGGAGCTCGTTCCGGGCTCCCGAATACCGGGCCGTGACGGTCATGGTGCTCGACGCCGCCGCCGTCGCCAAGCCGGATACCGTGTCCGAGGCCGACGCCCGCCAGCGTTACGAGCAGCAGAAGGCCAAGTACGGCACGCCGGAGCGCCGGACGATCCAGCAGATCACCTTCCCGTCCCAGGCCGAAGCCGAGGCCGCGGCCGCCAAGATCAAGGAAGGCACGACCTTCGAGGCCCTCGCCACCGAGCGCAATGTGTCCCCGCAGAGCCTGGAGCTCGGCACCTTCGCCAAGGCCGAAATGCTCGATCAGGCCGTGGCAGAAGCGGTCTTCGCCCTTGAGCAGAACGCTGTCAGCGCTCCCATCGCCGGCCGTTTCGGCCCGGTGATCGTGCGGGTCACGCAGATCCAGCCCGAAGCTGTCCGCCCCTTCGAGGAGGTTGCCGCCGAGCTCCGTCAGGAGGTCGCTCAGGAGCGCGCCCAGGGCCAGATTGAGCGGATCCACGACGAGATCGAGGATCTGCGCGCTGGCGCTAAGCCGCTGGCGGACATCGCCAAGGAAAAGGGCCTGACCCCGGTCCAGATTCCCGCGGTCGAGGCCGGCGGTCTCGACAAGGCCGGCAATCCGGTCAACGTCCCTGAGAAGGACGCCGTCGTGAAAGCGGCCTTCGCGTCCGACATCGGCGTCGACAACGAAGCCCTGCGCACCGCCACCGGCTATGTCTGGTACGACGTGACCGGCATCGAAGCCTCCCGCGAGAAGAATCTCGACGAGGTCCGCGATCAGGTCGCCACTCTTTGGCGCGAGGATCAGGTGGCGCAGCGTCTGTCCGAGAAGGCGAACGAGCTCACCGGGCGCCTCGAAAAGGGTGAGGCCATCGAGGCTGTGGCCCAGGCGGCGGGCGCGGAGGTCAAGAACGCGACCGATCTCGCCCGCAATGTCGCGAAGGACGATCTCGCCATCGAGGCCGTGAACCGCATCTTCGCCGTCCCGGTCGGCAAGGTGGGTCACGCCGCCAACGGAACGGATGCCCGTGCCGTGTTCAAAGTCACTTCCGCCACCGTGCCGCCGCTCGTCACCACGACGCAGGCGGCGCAGAACGCCGAGAACCAGCTCCGGGCCGGGTTCGGCGACGACCTGATCAGCCAGTACATCGCCCAGGTCCGCCAGGATCTCGGCGTGACCATCAACCAGCAGGCGCTGCGTCAGGCAACGGGCGGCGAATTGTAACCCATGACGATCACGCCCGATTTCGATACCTTCGCTCAGGCCTATGAGGCTGGCGAGGCCGGCGTTCTGCGGGCCACATTGGTGGGTGATCTTTTAACCCCTGTCGCGGCTTTCCTGAAGCTGCGGCATGACCGGAAGGGCTCGGCCTTCCTGCTGGAATCCGTCGAAGGCGGAGCGACTCGCGGCCGCTTCTCGATGATCGGGCTCGATCCCGATCTCGTCTGGCGCTGCCAGGATGGCGAGGCCTCCATCGACCGTCAGGCGCAAAGCCGTATGCAGGAATTCAGGGTCGAGGAACTTCCACCCCTGGAGAGCCTGCGCGCGCTTATCAAGGAAAGCGCCCTGCCCCTTTCCGACGACTTGCCGCCCATGGCGGCAGGCCTCTTCGGCTATCTGGGCTACGACATGGTCCGGCTGATGGAGCGCCTGCCTGAGCCCAATCCGGACGTGCTGAAGGTGCCGGACGCGATCCTGATCCGACCGACCGTCATGGTGGTGTTCGATGCCGTGAAGGATGAGATTTCGCTCATCACGCCCGTGCGCCCGCAGTCCGGGACCTCGGCCAAGGCGGCCTACGAGACGGCTTTGTCACGCCTCGACGAAGTGACGGCTGCACTCGAGCGCCCGCTCCCTATCGATGATCGCAGCGACCCGACCAAGATCCATTTTGAGCCGCCGGTCTCGAACACGACACCGGAAGAGTTCGAAACGATGGTCGCCAAGGCGAAGGAGTACATTCGCGCCGGCGATATCTTCCAGGTGGTGCTGTCGCAGCGGTTCGAGTCGGCTTTTCCCCTGCCCGCTTTCGCACTCTATCGCTCCCTGCGTCGGGTCAATCCGGCGCCATTCCTCTGCTATCTCGATTTCGAGGATTTTCAGATCGTCTGCTCCTCGCCGGAGATCCTGGTGCGGGTCCGCGACGGCAGGGTCACGATCCGTCCCATCGCCGGAACGCGGCCGCGCGGCGCGACGGCCGCCGAGGATCGCGCCCATGCGGAGAGCCTGCTCGCCGACCAGAAGGAACGGGCCGAGCATCTGATGCTGCTCGATCTCGGACGCAACGATGTGGGCCGGGTCGCGGAGATGGGCTCCGTGGAGGTCACGGATTCCTTCTTCCTCGAATATTACAGCCAGGTGATGCACATCGTCTCGAACGTGGAGGGCAGACTCGATCCCTCCTTCGATGCGCTCGATGCGCTCGTCGCAGGCTTCCCGGCCGGCACGGTCTCCGGCGCGCCGAAGGTGCGCGCCATGCAGATCATCGACGAGCTGGAGAAGGATAAGCGTGGGCCTTATGCCGGCTGCATCGGCTATTTCGGCGCCAATGGCGAGATGGATACCTGCATCGTGCTGCGCACCGCTTTGGTGAAGGACGGGCGCATGGCGGTCCAGGCCGGCGCAGGCATCGTCTACGATTCCGATCCGGCTTCCGAGCAGCAGGAATGCATCAACAAGTCGAAGGCGCTGTTCCGGGCGGCCGAAGAAGCCGTGCGCTTCGCAAGCCAGGCGAGGGTCGGACAGTGAGTTTTGAAGAAAGCCGCATTTTCGAACGGCGAACCGGGGCGACTTCGCCTGAAAATGCTATGCTCCCAATGCTTCCCTTGACCGGAACCGTCGCTTACGCGAACGTCGGCGCGCTATGACCCGCGTTCTCGTCATCGACAATTACGACAGCTTCACCTGGAACCTGGTGCATCTGCTCGGCCCGCTCGCCACCTCGGTGGATGTGGTGCGCAACGACGCCATCACCACCGACGAGGTGATTGCTTCCGCGCCGGATGCCATCGTGCTCTCGCCCGGACCCTGCTCGCCGAACGAGGCCGGGATCTGCCTCGATCTCGTGAAACGCGCCTCGCCCGAGATCCCGACCTTCGGTGTTTGCCTCGGACTGCAGACCATCGGTCAGGCCTTCGGCGGCACAGTTTCCCGTGCGCCTCTGCCCATGCACGGCAAGGTGTCGGAGGTGGAGCATAGCGGTCAGGCCGTGTTCCGCGGTATCAACGGCGTCTTCAAGGCGACCCGTTACCACTCGCTGATCGTGGACCGCGAGACCTGCCCGAGCGATCTCCTCGTGACAGCCGAGACTGCCGACGGCCTCGTGATGGGCCTGTCCCATCGGTCGCGGCCGATTCACGGCGTCCAGTTCCATCCCGAGAGCATCCTGTCGGAGCATGGGGTGACGATCATGCGCAATTTCTTCGAACTCGCGGCGGATTGGAACGCCAAGCATCGCGTCGCCAGCGGTGCAGCCGCTCCAGCAGGACAGTAAAACCGATGGAATCGTTCAAATCCTATCTCGCCAAGGTCGCCACGGGTGCATCGCTGACGCGCGACGAGGCGCGAGACGCCTTCGACGATCTGCTCTCCGGTGAAGTGACGCCTGCCCAGGGCGGCGCCTTCCTCATGGCTCTGCGGGTTCGTGGTGAGGCCCTCGAGGAGATCGTCGGCGCCGTCACGGCCATGCGCGGGCGCATGCTGCGGGTCAATGCTCCCGAGAAGGCGATCGACATCGTCGGTACGGGCGGCGACCACAAGGGCAGCTACAACATCTCGACGCTCGCCTCGATCATTGTCGCTTCCTGCGGTGTTCCCGTCGCCAAACATGGGAACCGGGCCGCTTCTTCGAAATCGGGTACGGCGGATGTCCTCTCGGCGCTCGGCGTGAAACTCGGGCTTGACCCGGAGGGCCTGGAGCTCTGCCTTGCCGAGACCAAGCTCTGCTTCATGTTTGCCCAGACCCACCATGCCGCCATGCGCCATGTGGCGCCCGTGCGTGTGGAGCTCGGGACGCGGACGATTTTCAATCTGCTCGGCCCCCTGGCCAATCCGGCCGGCGCCAAGCGTCAGCTTCTCGGCGTGTTTTCAGAAGCTTGGCTCGAGCCGCTCACACAGGTTCTGAAAGAGCTCGGCTCGCAGAAGGTCTGGACCGTGCATGGTTCCGACGGGCTCGACGAGATGACGACCACCGGTCCGACCTTCGTGGCGGCCTTGGAGAACGGCGCAATCCGCCGCTTCACCGTGACCCCGGAGGAGGTCGGCCTCCCGACGGTATCTCTGGACGACCTGCGCGGTGGTGACCCGGAACACAACGCGGCCCAGCTGCGCGCAGTTCTCGATGGCGCCCGCACGCCTTATCGCGACGTCTCCTTGCTCAACGCGGCGGCCTCCCTCGTGATCGCGGACGAAGCCGCGAACCTGCGCGACGGTCTCGACCGTGCCTCGCGGGCTCTCGACAGTGGCGCATCGAAGGCGACCCTCGAACGTCTCGTCAAAGTCTCGAACAGCTGAGTGCAAGTCACATGGCCGATGTTCTCAGCAAGATCGAAGCCTATAAGCGTCAGGAGATCGAAGCGGCAAAGGCGGCCATTCCGCAAGCCGAGATCGAGCGCCGTGCCCGCGCGGCCTCCCCGCCCCGCGGCTTTGCCAAGGCTATCGAGCGCCATCTCATCGAGGGGCGACCCGCCCTCATCGCAGAGGTGAAGAAGGCAAGCCCGTCCAAGGGTCTGATCCGCGCCGATTTCGATCCGCCGAGCCTGGCGAGGGCTTACGCCGAAGGCGGCGCGACTTGCCTGTCAGTGCTCACCGACGAGCCCTCCTTCCAGGGCAAGCCCGAATATCTCACGCAGGCCCGTGAGGCCTCGGGGCTGCCGGCCCTGCGCAAGGACTTCCTGTTCGAGCCCTACCAAGTCTACGAGGCCCGTGCCTGGGGCGCCGACTGCATTCTCGTGATCATGGCAAGCGTCTCCGACGATGAGGCCCGCGCGTTGATCGATACGGCGCACGATCTCGGCATGGATGTGCTGGTGGAGGTGCATGACCGCGCGGAGCTGGAGCGGGCCCTGCCGCTGGGCACGAAGCTCGTCGGCATCAACAACCGCAATCTGCGCACCTTCGAAGTGTCGCTCGGCGTCAGCGAGGAGCTCGCTCCCCTGATTCCGTCCGACCGCATCGTCGTCGGCGAGAGCGGCATCTTCACGCTCGCCGACATCGAGCGTTTGTCGAAGGTGAGCATCCACACCTTCCTCGTCGGCGAGAGCCTGATGCGCCAAGCCGACGTGGCGGCGGCCACGCGAAAACTTCTGTTCGGCGAGGCCGCATGACGAAGCTCACGCATCTCGATGCATCGGGTCAGGCCAGCATGGTCGACGTCTCGGACAAGAGCGTCACCAGCCGCACCGCGATTGCCGAAGGATATGTGGTCATGCAGGCCGAAACCCTCGACCTGATCCGCCATGGCGAGGCAAAGAAGGGCGATGTCCTGGGCACCGCTCGCCTTGCCGGGATCATGGCCTCCAAACGCACGCACGAACTCATTCCACTTTGCCACCCTCTCCTCATCTCGAAGGTCAAAGTGGACTGTACCCTCGACGATAGCCTGCCCGGCGTGCGCGTGAGCGCCGAGGTGAAGGTATCGGGCCAGACCGGCGTCGAGATGGAAGCGCTCACCGCCGTATCCATTGCCTGCCTGACGATCTACGACATGGTGAAGGCAGCCGATAAGGGCATGCGGATCGAGCATGTTCGCCTGCGCCGGAAGAGTGGCGGTCGCTCGGGAGATTTCGAGGCGCCATGAGCTTGATATCGGTCGAAGATGCCCTGTCCCGCGTTCTGGCAAGCGTCGAAAAGCCGGTCGGGATTGAGCATGTTCGCCTCGCCGCGTGCGCCGGTCGGACGCTCGCCGAGGATGTCAGTGCCCGGCGCGATCAGCCCCCCTTCCCGGCCTCCGCCATGGACGGCTACGCGGTGAGAAGCGCCGACTGCGCGCAGGTGCCCGCAACGCTCCGGGTGATCGGCACCAGTGCAGCCGGCAATCGCTTTTCCGGCACGGTTGGAGCGATGGAGGCCGTGCGCATCTTCACCGGCGCGCCCGTTCCTGATGACGCCGACGCGGTGGTGCTGCAAGAGGATACGGAGCGGTCCGACGATCAGGTGATTGTCAAGGATGCGGCCCGGCCCAACCGCCATATCCGCGCCGCCGGTCTCGATTTCCGTGCCGGCGATGTGCTGCTGCAGGCCGGTTTGCGTCTGGATTCTCGTCACATCGCCCTGGCGGCCGCCATGGGGCATGGCGCGCTCGCCGTTCACAGGAAGCCGCGGGTTGCCATTCTCGCCACGGGTGACGAACTGGTGCGCGCGGGCGAGCCTGTCGGCCCCGACCAGATCACCGCCTCCAGCCTGCCGGCGACGATGCTGATGGTGGAGAAAGCCGGGGCCGAAGCCATCGATCTCGGCATCGCCCGCGATACGCTCGAATCCCTCGACGAGCGCATTCAGGCCGCCCGCGACGCCGGTTCCGACATTCTCGTGACCCTGGGCGGCGCATCGGTGGGCGAGCACGATCTGGTGCAGAAGGCCTTGAGCCGTCAGGGCATGGACCTCGGTTTCTGGCGCGTGGCTTTACGCCCCGGCAAACCACTCATGCATGGGCGTCTCGGATCTACCCTGTTTCTCGGACTCCCCGGCAATCCGGTCTCGTCCCTCGTCTGCACCGTCCTGTTCCTGATCCCCGCGATCCGCGCCCTCCTGGGCGATCAGAAAGCCGCGGAGGATCCGACGGAGGATGCGATCCTAGGCGCCGATCTCCCGCCCAATCGAGAGCGTCAGGACTACATGCGCGCGTCCCTCTCGCTCCAGGATATCCCTGTGAGTCTCGCTCACGGCCCCGAGCGCCTTATGCTCCCCGTCGCGACCCCGCACCTGCTCCAGGACTCATCCATGCTGAGCATCCTGGAACGCTCCGACGCCCTCCT
Source organism: Microvirga sp. GN3 (assembly GCF_055792825.1). NCBI lineage: Bacteria > Pseudomonadati > Pseudomonadota > Alphaproteobacteria > Hyphomicrobiales > Methylobacteriaceae > Microvirga > Microvirga sp. GN3. The sequence continues at coordinate 577 of NZ_JBVVAK010000099.1, read as the reverse complement.
CGCCCGCCCGCCCCATGCTCCCGCGGCGACCGCCGGAGAGCCCTGCCGGATCATTCGGCTGGAGAGGTTTTGTTGATGGGCGCCTAAGCCGTCCTCGGGTTCAATAACGCACTACGCAATCTTTCGAGCGGCGATGTTCGCATTACTCCACAAGTTGGAGCTTCTTCTCTGTTGTAAGGCAAAAAAGTCAGTTTGCACTCCCGTCGCATTTTAAACTATATTACATTGCATATAAGCCCAATTTGGCGGGCTTCTTAGGGGCGAAAATGGCATACTTCACTTTCGAAAATAATCTCCCCAATCTCTCACTTGATGAGGTTTTAGTCGGCACGGTTGTACTGAATGCCACCGCTGACGTCTTCGTTCTGAAAAATTCTGCGAATGGTTACACGATTGAGATATATGGGAGCGATTTCACTTATAATGGTGGCGTTCCGGCTGGTGGGACTATCACCGTAATTACCCACGCCCTTGTCATCAGGCGCAATTCCTGAATCCATGGGGCCATGGATCGCACTGATTTGCAGCGCCTGACGAAGGAAGAGCTGATCGAACTGGTGCTGCGGCTGCAGCGGCC
>NZ_JBVVAK010000098.1:0-29858 GCF_055792825.1 Microvirga sp. GN3 | reverse complement strand
CGCCCGTCGCGAGGCCGATGAGGCTGGCATAAGACAGGTGTCGCTCCGCCGCGATGGCGATCACGGCTGTCGGGTAGATCAGAAGGACGAAATGGTCGAGCGCATGCGCGATGTTGACGAAGGCGATCGTACGGCGGGAAAGCAGGTCGGGAGACATCCGTTGCGTCCTCGTCAGTTTCGTGCGCGACACTCCTCGGCGGCTTGACCCCGCCGGAACTCGCTAGGCGTCGTCCGGCGACTAGGCCGCACGATCGAAGCTGGCAATGAAGTCGGCCAGGCGTTCGCCCTGGATCAGGATGTGCTCCCTGAGGAGCCGCTCGGCCCGGTCGCTGTCCCCGGCACGGATCGCATCGACGATGCCTTGGTGTTCCGCGAGCGAGTTCGCGACACGGCTGCGGGCCCGAAGCTGAAGCCGCCGATAGGGTTTAAGACGGGCATGCAGGTGTTGCGCCTGCTCCGCCAGGAACGCGTTCTGACAGGCTTCGTAGATGACGTGGTGGAAGCGCTCGTTGGCATAGTAATAGGCGTCTGCGTTCTCCTGCGACGCCTCACGAACGCAATCCTCATGCGCCTTTTCAAGCTCCCGCTGCATGGGTTCTGTGATGCGGCGAGCCGCTAACGCTCCGCACATCCCCTCAAGGGCGGCCATCACCTCGAACCGCTCAACGACGTCCTTGAAGCTGAGCGAGGCAACGAACGCGCCCCGGCGCGGCTGCAACTCCACCAGTCCTGTCGAGGCAAGCTGCATCAAGGCCTCTCTGATCGGGGTCCGCGAAACCTCGAACCGAGCCGCCAGGCTCTGCTCGTCGAGCCGGTCGCCGGGGCGGAACTTGCCCGTGACAATGTCCTGCTCGAGGGCATCCCGTAAGGCTTGAGCGCGTCGCATAGTACTTGTCCTGCTCTTGGGCATCATACGACAGGTGCATATAATCTCACAAGGGATTTATTGTATACAAGATTATTGACATGTAATGCAAACACGCGCAGTCTCTCATGCAAGGGCAATGAGGGATCCGCCTGCGCAATCCCCGCGAGCCGGCCTGACGCCACTCGTCCACCCGACGCAGGGAGGAAACAGAGGAGCGGGTGCCATGTCACCACAGCTGATCTCAATCTATGCTCTCGTTGCGATGTTTGTGGTCGCCACGATCCTGCCGATCAACATGGGTGTGCTGGCCTTCGTCGGCGCTTTCCTGGTCGGAACCCTGGTGGCAGGCCAAACCACCAGCGCCATCATCGCCGGCTTCCCCGGCGGCCTGTTCCTGACCTTGGTCGGGATCACCTTTCTCTTCGCCATTGCTCAGAACAACGGTACCATCGACTGGCTCGTCCGGCTGGCAGTTCGTGCCGTGCGGGGTCGGATTGCCGCGATCCCATGGATCATGTTCGGAATCTCGGCCGTTCTGACATCCGTCGGTGCGGTCAGTCCCGGTGCGGTAGCGATTATCGCGCCGATCGCGCTCGGCTTTGCCTTGAAGTACAGCATCAATCCGCTGCTCATGGGCCTGATGGTTATCCACGGCGCTCAGGCCGGCGGCTTCTCGCCGATCAGCATCTATGGCGGCATCACCAACCGGATCGTGGCCAAGGCCGGTCTGCCGCTCAACGAGATCGTGACCTTCCTAGCAAGCTTCGGCGTCAACCTGGCGGTTGCCGTTCTGCTTTTCTTCGCTCTCGGCGGCCGCAGGCTCCTTCAGGCCAGGGCGGATGTGTCGGCAGGCCAGCAGGCCAGCCCGAACGCCATGGCCGCCACTCCGGCACCAGTGTCCGTGGCTCCTGCGGCGGTTCCGAGCACAGCCGGAAATCTGGCGCTGGCTGTTCCGCATGTTGCCGTGACGATCCCGCAGGCCGGTCCTCAAGTCTATGGCGACGCCGAGTCGGAAGCCCTGACTGAAGAGAGGAGACTCGGCAATCGTCGCGACGATCCGCTCGCGAGCGGCGATGTCAGCGAGACGCCGGCCGAGGGGCCGCACTGGTATCGGGTACTCACCCTCGGGGGCCTCATCCTGCTGGCGGTGCTCACCCTGGCCTTCAATCTCGATATCGGTTTCGTGGCGATCACCATCGGCCTGGGTTTGTCGCTGATCGCGCCGAACTTGCAGAAGCGCGCCATGGGACAGGTTTCATGGCCGGAGATCATGCTGATCACAGGCGTGAGCACCTACGTGGTCGTGCTCGAGAAGATGGGCACCATCTCCTTTGTCGGCGACAGCGTCGCTGGCTTGGCCTCTCCGATGCTGGCTGCACTCCTGTTGTGCTTCATCGGCGCAGTCGTCTCCGCCTTTGCCTCCTCGACGGCGGTCCTTGGATCCCTCATCCCGCTCGCCGTTCCGTTCCTGCAATCGGGAACCGGCGTCAGTCCGATCGGCTTCATTGCCGCCATGGCCGTCGCCTCTACTATCGTCGATGTGAGCCCCTTCTCGACCAATGGTGCTCTTGTCCTGGCCAATGCTCAGGGCGTCGACCGAGAAGCGTTCTTCCGCAAACTCATGGCCTATGGCGCCATTGTGACAGTGGTCGCGCCGATCGTCGTCTGGGCCCTGTTCGTCGTGCTTTAAGGCTGATCGTCTGATGTGGACGAAGGAGGAGAACGTGAAGCTTTCTCGATCAATGGCTGGGTTGGAGTCAGCGCCTGCATTCCTGAGCGACCTGATAGACACGCTGACCGAGCGGGGGCGTTCCCTGCTCGGTCAGAAAGCGGCGCGGGAGATCGTCGCCAAGGATGCTCTCCCCGCCGTGGGTGAGATGCTGCTCTCGCGCAGAGGTGAGGCCTCAGGGGTGGCGCTTGCGCAAACTCTGTTGGCGAGTTACGGCGCCGCGCCGAGCGCGGATCGCCTCGCGTTTCTCCAGGCGCTGGCGGATCGCTTCGGGCCTGATCGCCGTCGGATCGAGATTGCCATCGAAGCAGTACGCCAGGATGAGGGAACGGATGCGCTCGAGGGCCTGCATGCCGCGGCGGAGCCTCGACGGCAGGAACTGATCCGGCGCCTCAACCTGGCTCCCGGCGGCACCTCGGCCCTGGTGCAGATGCGCGAGGAGCTGCTCGAGTACCTGCCCGAGCACCCGGAGCTGAAATGCGTCGATGCGGACTTCTCCCATCTCTTCTCATCCTGGTTCAATCGGGGGTTTCTGGTGCTGCGACCGATCGACTGGACCACGCCTGCCAATATCCTGGAGAAGATCATCCGCTATGAGGCGGTGCATGCGATCCAGAACTGGGATGATCTGCGCAACCGCCTCCAGCCGGATGACCGGCGCTGTTACGGCTTCTTCCATCCGCAGCTCGTCGACGAGCCGCTGATCTTCGTCGAGGTCGCGCTGACCAAGGAGATCCCCGGTGCGATCGGTCCGCTGCTCGACCTGGGCCGCACTCCAATTGCTGCGACCGATGCGACGACCGCCGTGTTCTACTCGATCTCGAACACGCAGAAGGGCCTGGGCGGTGTGACCTTCGGCAACTTCCTGATCAAGCAGGTGGTAGAGAACCTCAAGCGCGAGCTGCCGAACCTCAAGACCTTCGTGACGCTCTCGCCCGTCCCGGGCTTCGCACGCTGGCTGGAGCGTGAGCGCAAGACGGAGGAGTCCGCCTGCCTCGATGCTGCGTCGAAGGAGATCCTCGGCATCCTCGATGAGCCCACCTGGAGCAATGACCCGGAGAAGGCGGAGAGGGTCCGCGAGGTGCTCCTGTCGGTCGCTGCGTACTACTTCCTGAAGGCCAGGGATCCTAAAGGTCGTCCCGTCGATCCGGTGGCCCGCTTCCATCTCGGCAACGGGGCGCGGCTCGAGCGCCTGAACTTCCTCGGCGACGTGTCCCCGAAGGGACTCAAGCAGTCGCATGGCCTGATGGTCAACTACCTCTACGCTCTCGACGAGATCGAGAGGAACCACGAGGCCTTCGCCGAGAAAGGCGTGGTCGCTGCGTCGCCTGGCGTCCGCAAGGCCTTGCGGGCCGATCTGCCCTCCCGCGATCTGGTGCCCTCGCCATGACCGCAACGTTCCCAAACATTTTGATCGGGTCCATCATCGACCCTCGCTTCGGAGCCCATGCCATGAATGCGAACCTGTTCGACCGGCTCGAACGCTCGATCACCGAGCTCACCAAGCCTGCCATCACCACACCGGCCGGAAAGGCAATCAGCTATGCCGACCTGATCGCCCAGTCAGGCAGGCTGGCCAACGTGCTGGCCGCCCGCGGGGTCAAGCCCGGCGACCGTGTCGCCGTCCAGGTCGAGAAGTCGGTGCCCGCCCTGGTCCTGTATCTGGCGACCGTCCGGGCCGGTGCTGTCTATCTGCCTCTCAACACCGCCTATACGCTGGCCGAGCTGGAATACTTCATCGGTGACGCTGAGCCCTCGCTCGTCGTCTGCGATCCGGGCAAGCGGGAAGGGGTCGAACAACTCGCCGCGAAGGTCGGAGCTTTAGTCGAAACGCTCGACGCGAAAGGACAGGGCACGCTGGTGGATGCAGCCACGAATGCCTCCGAGGCGTTCGAGACGGTGCAGAGGGCCGGCGATGATCTGGCGGCAATCCTCTATACGTCGGGAACGACCGGCCGCTCCAAGGGCGCCATGCTGACTCATGACAATCTCGTGTCGAATGCCCTGACCCTGAAGGAGGTCTGGCGCTTCACAGCGGACGACGTGCTGATCCACGCCCTGCCGATCTATCACACCCATGGGCTGTTCGTAGCCAGCAACGTCACCCTGTTCTCCGGCGCGTCCATGATCTTCCTGCCGAAGTTCGACGCGGACGAGATCCTTGGGCTGATGTCGCAAGCCACCGCCCTGATGGGCGTTCCCACCTTCTACGTCCGCCTGCTGCAGCATCCGGGCCTCACCAAGGAGGCAACGTCCGGAATGCGCCTGTTCGTGTCGGGCTCCGCTCCCTTGCTGGCCGAGACCCACCGCGAGTGGAGCGCCCGCACCGGCCACGCCATCCTCGAGCGCTACGGCATGACCGAAACGAACATGAACACCTCCAATCCCTATGACGGCGACCGGGTGCCCGGCGCCGTCGGCCTGCCGTTGCCCGGCGTGTCGGCGCGCATCACCAACCCGGATACCGGGGAGGAGTTGGCGACAAACGAGATCGGCATGATCGAGGTGAAGGGCCCAAACGTGTTCAAGGGCTACTGGCGCATGCCGGAGAAGACCGCATCCGAGTTCCGCCCCGACGGCTTCTTCATCACGGGCGATCTCGGCAAGATCGACGAGCGCGGCTACGTGCACATTCTCGGCCGTGGCAAGGATCTCGTGATCACCGGTGGCTTCAACGTCTATCCAAAGGAGATCGAGGACGAGATCGATGCCATTCCGGGAGTGTTCGAAAGTGCCGTGATCGGCGTGTCGCACAAGGACTTCGGCGAAGGCGTGACGGCGGTCGTCGTCCGTTCCAAGGAGGCAGCCGTCGATGAAAAGACGGTCCTGGCGGCACTCGACGGACGCCTGGCGAAATTCAAGCTGCCCAAGCGGGTCGTCTTCGTCGATGATCTGCCGCGCAACACGATGGGCAAGGTGCAGAAGAACGTGCTGCGCGACCGGTTCGCAGATCTCTATACGGCAGCGCCTCGCGCCTCTTAGGGTTTCGTAACCGTTCGCACGTCGAAAACAATCGAAGGGATCGAAGGGGGTATGTGATCCCCTTCGATTCTATGTGCTTCTGCCCGCCATTCCCGTCGCCCTGAACCCGCCGGGGATAGGAACTACGCGGAAGTCCATGCAATCATGTGCTGCCTGCATGACAAACATGCGGACTTCACTGTTTGGAATTGCCGGGCAAATAGCCATATTGCGCGAAGGAAACGCTCAAGGATCACAGAATTCCCATGAAGGAGTCCGTTCCTTGACGATCATCGCCCTCCTCGGTCATTCCCTGGCCAATCTACGACGCAAATCGGCTAGGCTCACACAGCAGAAAGCTCTTTCCCGTCGCAACGAAACCTACGGCTTTTGGACGCCCTTGATTGCGGCACGCCTGGAAGAGGCGGAGTCCCTTGTCAGTGGGTATGTCCCCCGTCCGGACAGTGCGGCCGCCGATGAGCCTATCCCGCAACTCAAGGGCTGGGTGTTTCACCGCTGATGGATGTTATCCCTGCGTCGGTTGGTTGCCATACCCTCGGCTCCCTCGTTTGAGAGGAGGCGAGGGCCGAAGTCCATAATCGCGACATTCTCGCAATGTCATGCCTTGGCACATGGCTGTGATACGCCGAATGTCCGCTCACGTGGCAAGCACCGGACATTCGGAAAAGTCGGAACGTCGCTGCCCGATCCCGAAGGGGCCACACCCCGTTCGGTTGCCCTCAATGGAGCGGCGCCGAACGCAACGGGCGTTGCAGCTGCCTCTGGCAGGTTAGCGCATTCTGGCCCGGCCCACCGGCACGAGGTCGATGTGAGCCGGATTCGGCTTGTGGTCCAGCATGGCCCCGTTTGCGGCATCCAGGACGAGACCGAGTGATCCGCCGGGCAGGATCGCGTTTCCCAGCACCCCTGGAGCGGCCTGATCGGTGAGCACCGGTTTCACAACGAGGGCCCCGGATCGGTACCCTCGGGCTTCCGCATAGGCGGTGAACTCGGTCTTGCGGCTGACCTTCACGGGACAAGGCGAGCGCGGACATGCGTGCCCGAGTGACGTCCGGATCCGGGCGGAGGCTGGGCTGGCGCTGATGATCACCGTCTCCTCGACCCCGCGCGTCACCGTGTTGCAGGCAGCGAGCGACAGAACCGCTCCCGCCGCGCATGCCAGAACTCCCGCTCGCATGGATCATCCCTCCGGCCTGGATCTGCGGTTAAGGCTCCGCTTCCTCCAGCAGGTAGTGCTCACGGCTAAGCGTGCCAGGGCAATTCGTTGAATAAGCAGCCGTAGCATCTGCGGCTGGTGCAAGAGGCTGGCCGGTACTCGCGGTCACCTGTACCGTCGGTGTGCTTTACCTGCCGCTTGTGTTCCCATGAGACAAGGCCATTCCTCTTTTCTCGGTTGCCCGCCCGAGTCGGTGGCTGGCTGGGGCAGCCCTGAAGTTCCGGAACTTACACCTGTTGGACCCTGCGCCTGAGTCTGCTTGCAAGCGCAAAGCAGACGTTCATGATGTGCCGGAAACTCTGCCAGACTTCATTTCCGAAGCTGGCGGGCTCTCCGAGCGATCGATTGAATCACAGCATGCCGAGGACACCTTCCCTATGACCCGCGAAGCTGCCATCAGCAGGGCCGAGACCTACTTTGATTCGGGGGCCTTCAAGGCGGATCTCGCGCGTCTTGTCGCCATGCCGACGGAAAGCCAGAGCCCGGACCGTGCCGGAACTCTCCTGGCCTATATCGAGACGGAGATGCGGCCGCTCCTGGAGAGCCTCGGCTTCACGTGCAGGATATTGAACCATCCGAGAGCAAAGGGACCATTCCTGTTCGCGGAGCGCATCGAGGATCGGTCACTTCCGACGGTTCTCGGTTATGGCCATGGTGACGTGATCCGGGGGCTCGACAAAGCCTGGAGCGAAGGACTGTCTCCCTGGACGCTGACCGAGCGCGATGAGCGCTGGTATGGACGTGGCGTCGTCGACAACAAGGGCCAGCACGCCATCAATATCGCTGGCTTGCGCGCCGTGCTGGAGACGCGTGGAAAGCTTGGTTTCAATGCCAAGTTCCTGATCGAGATGGGCGAGGAGGTGGGTTCACCCGGTCTGCGCGAGCTGTGTCAGGAGCAGAGAGATCTTCTGGCTGCGGACGTTCTCATTGCATCGGATGGGCCGCGCCTCACCGCCGACCGGCCGACCGTCTTTCTCGGCTCCCGCGGTGTCATCACCTTCGACTTGACCATCAATGCCCGCCAGGGCGGCCACCATTCCGGCAACTGGGGCGGGCTTCTGTCAGATCCGGCGATCCAGCTTGCGCATGCCCTCGCATCCATCACATCGCCCACCGGTCAGATCCGGATTCATGAATGGGTGCCGATGGAGCTTCCGGCGGCTGTCCGCCGAGCGCTAACCGATTGCGAAGTTGACGGAGGCTTGGATGGGCCAACCATCGATCCTGAATGGGGTGAGCCAGGATTGACGCCAGCCGAGCAGGTGTTCGGCTGGTGCTCATTCGATGTGCTTGCCATGAAGGCTGGAGTTCCTGAAACACCCGTCAATGCGGTTCCACCATGTGCATGGGCGCGCTGTCAGTTGCGCTTCGTCGTCGGGGTCGATCCAAACGAGGTCCTGCCGGCGCTGCGTCGTCATCTCGATCGGCATGGGTTCCCAATGGTTCGGATCGCCGAGAGCGAGGACGAACTCTTCAACGCCACGCGTCTCGATCCGGATGATGCGTGGGTTAGGTATGCGGCGACCTCGCTCGCCAAGACGACGGGCAAGCAGCCCGCCATCCTGCCGAATATTGGCGGATCGTTGCCGAACGACATCTTCTCGGAGGTCCTCAACCTGCGCACGATCTGGGTGCCTCATTCCTATCCAGGCTGCTCGCAACATGCTCCGAACGAGCATCTGCCGGTTGCGATTGCCCGCGAAGGTCTGGCCGTCATGGCCGGATTGTATTGGGATCTCGGCACGGGGACTACGCCGCCGCTCGACCGTGGAAGCTAGGGGCGAGTCGGCAAAAAGCCGGGCTCACTTGCACCCGATACCAGCAACATGCGCCATGTGGCTCGAACCTAGTGCTTTCCACAAAAGGCTATCTATCATCACACCTCGAAGCATCTCGAGATTGAGAGATCGCTTCTGGCACATCCCGGAATCAAGCTGAATGTCTGCTCATGGAGGGAGCACTGGACGCTCTTCAAGACCAGGCGTTTTCCTGGTTTGGCCCTGATGCATGGACCGCCCTGCGCCTACAGCGGTTTCCGGCAGATCACCTGCACAGGATGGGTGCGGCCCTCCTCGATGTTGCGCGCCGCATTGCGCGTCTTCTCTGGTGCGCTTTCGCCCAAGAGGATGTGGATGCCCAGCGGGGGCAGGGCTCCCTGGGCGGCAAGCTCCATCATGCGCCTGTAGGCGGCGAGGTATTTCTCGCCCGTATTCTCCATGCGGATCTCCGTGAAGCCCGCGGTCTCGAGAAGCCTGCGTGTGTCCGCGGGCGCCATCAGATAGGCGCCGCTGCCGTCGTTCGACCACGGCAGGGGATAATGCGGATTGCCGACGGGTCCCAGACCGTGCTCGGTCAGCGCAAAAAAGGCGCCGGACTTCAGGACCCGGAAGGCCTCGGCGAAGAAGCGCGGCCGGTCGGCCACATTCATGGTGACGTGCTGGGTGTAGGCACCGTCGAAGGTGCTGTCTGCATAGGGCAGATCCGCACCGTCCCCCTGCATGATCGTTACCTGATCCTCAAGGCCGATCAGCGCAGTGAGCTTGTTGGCCGCCTCGACGAAGGCCGGGGTGATGTCGATGCCGGTCACGCGGCATCCGAAGCGGCTCGCGAAGTACCGGGCCGGACCGCCGATGCCGCAGCCGATGTCGAGGAGATGGTGACCGGCCTTGACGGGCAGGCTGTCGGCCAGATCGATGGTGGCCGCGAACCCGCGCGCGTGGAAATGGTCGACCGGCGCTAGGTCTTCCATCGTAAGAGCATCCGGAGATTTGCCCGCCTTTTCCAGCGCCGACAGGATCAGTGCGTAGACGTCGCCCTTGCCCCAATGCTCTGCGATTGCATTTTCGGCTGACATGTTCGCTCTCCCGACCAACTAAGCAGCGGGTGACCCGTTCTTCCCTGGCTTCCCCTGCGCGGCCAATGAGTCAGGCCAGCGCAGGCCCAGGAGGAAGGGCAAAATCGTAGCACGTCGGGGTCCTCCCGTCAGGGCCTCATGGGCTGAAAGGCCACCAGTCCTCCTATCAATCATCGACGCCTTTGTGCGGCTGATCGCATGTGTTCCGTAGGCAACCGGATCGAGCCCAATCGCAGCAAATCAGGATCCCAGCGGCAGGCATACTGATGCGCCGTCATCGGTCTCTCGATCAGTCCCGCTCGATAACAGCGACTCGCAGATACTGCGCCCGCACCGAGCAACAGTGCATCTGGCGGGGGCAGTTGAATGACTTTTCGCGAATAGAGTTTGACAGAGCTGCCCCGTCATGAGGGCGAGTTATGGTACGGGGGCGAACCTCAGCCTTACTTCTGCATTGCTCGGATGAGCGGACCTTCACACTGATCCCTGCCACTATCCAATATATGCTAGAGATGTCTGCTGCCTCGCCTGGATGTTTACTGCATTCGTAGAGGGCTCGATACTTTGGGCAGCTGATCAACTCGCCAACATGACAGGGGTGAGATGATGACACCGCGAATACTGACAATTGTGGTCGCCGTGGCGTGCTCAGTCGGCGGCATGGCGGCGTCCGCAACAAACCTCAAGCCGATCGAACTGCTCGCCCTTCAGAACGTCGTGGAAGCGACAGCCAGAGAACTCCTCCTGCCGGGCGCCATGGTCCTTCTGCACACGCCGCAGGGCCAGTTTGCTGTTGGCTATGGCGCGACGGAGCTGGGCGGCAGGATCCCGTCAACGATGTCACGCTGATCATCTGGACCAGCCTGACCGTGTCGCTTGACGGCCAGCCAACGGCCAACACCCTCATGCTCAAGATGCTCGCTCAGATTTATACGGTATCGCCGCTTCAGCATCGGCAGTGAGCCATGAGCCACGGCGCCTGGCTGAAGGAATGTCTGCATGAGAACTTCATGTGGTCGACCCAGCCGCCGCCGCAGTTCGGGTCCGCACGATGCGCTAGGACGATTAGGACGCGGCGGCGGTCGAGTATGGGAGTCTCCTTCAGGCCGCGGTCGGGGTGTAGCCTGCCTCGGTTATGAGGGATTCGATGGACGTCAGATCGGTGCTGCCGCGGACCGAGACGAGCTTGGAGGCCGGATCCGCCTCGACGCTCGTGCCGGGCAGACCCGTCTCGATGGCCTTCTTGACGGTCCCGGCGCAGTGGCCGCAGGTCATGTCCTCGACCCGCAGGATCAGGGCAGCCGGATCACGCTCGGCAAGCCGGGTATCCTGGGACTGGTCAGCGCTGCATCCGCACATCGCATTTCTCCGTTTCATGGTGGCGATGAAGGAACCGTGCGGCTTCCAATGATGGCAAGGTCAAGCACTCCCTGTGCGAAAACCGTCAAGGAGCAGGGCCAGGCAAGCGCCGGGACGAAGGCTTGGTTCCCCAGGAACGCCGCGAAGGAAAGCCATCCATAATGTGAGCGGATACCCCCGCAGGCAGGGATCCGACTCTGCCCCCGTTAATCTATGTTAGGCTCAAGGACCGATCGGGTACGGATCGCCTTGCCGCGCTTCGCCAATGCCACGGTGAGACAAACCCCTCATCCGGTCGTCCTTCGAGGAGCTGAGCCATGGATGACGTATCCCTGTCGCGAAAACCCTTGGAGAATGGCCCGCCCGGCGGCATGAAGCCAACCAGGGCCGAGGACGCGGATGCGCGGCTCAGGTCCGTCCTGGCCAGCGTCAGCGATTGTTATTTCACGCTGAACGAAGCGTATCAGGTCACCGATCTCAATGAGGCGGCGATGGACTGGGTGGGGCCGGATCCGGATCGGGTCCTGGGCGCATGCCTGTGGGACCTGTGCAATCCGGATGCCGAGTGCAGCCGCACCATTCGGGAGGGCATGGAAGGGCGCCGCCGCATTCGGCGCGAGGTGATGTCCGGTCTGCGGCCCGGACGCTGCCTCGATCTCCAAGTCAGCCCCATGGAGGAAGGCCTCAGCGTGTTCTTCACCGATGTCACGGAGCGTCGTGCGGCCGAGGCTGCGTTGAATGAACTCGCCGGACGCCTCCTGAGCCTTCAGGATGATGAGCGTCAACGGATCGCCGAGGAGCTGCATGACTCGACGGCCCAGCACCTCGTCGCCGTCGGCCTGAACCTCATGCGGCTGAAGCGGTATGTCATCCCCGGGGAAGGCCAGAAGGTGCTCGATGAGATTGCGGACTCGGTGGACGAGGCGGCCCGGGAGCTCCGCGCCTTCACCTATCTGCTGCACCCGCCCGGTCTGGAGAACGGCGGACTTGCCGGGACCGTGCGGGTCTTCGCGGCTGGATTTGCGCGCCGGACGGGCCTGGTGACATCCGTCCGTATGCCGGATACGGTCGACAAGCTACCCTTCGATCTTCAACGCTCCCTCCTCAGGGTCATCCAGGAGGCGCTGACCAACACCTATCGGCACGCGGCTGCTTCCAGGATCGTGATCGACCTGCGGCTTGGGGCAGATTCCCTGAAACTGAGGATTCTCGACGATGGTTGCGGGCTGTCCCGCGGCGTCCGGAAGGCGGCGGGGGACGGTGCCCTGCTTGGGGTGGGCGTCGCCGGCATGCGGGCCCGCATGCTGCAGCTCGGCGGCAACCTGAGGCTTCTGAGCGATGCGCGTGGGACGATGGTCGTGGCCACCCTGCCGCCGAAGGTCAAGTCCACAGGTCACGACTGATCAGGATCATGCCGCGCCGCCGATCAACGGCCCCCCAGGCTGGCGGCCCTTGTCCTCGTCAGGACTGGAGCCGCCAGCGGATTCCCAAGGGAATCAGAGTGGCCGTGACCCTCGGTACCGTGCGAACGTTCCTTGGCCTGATGGCCCGAACAGGACGACCTCGTAGGTGTCGTCCTCGACGCCCTCGACCTCCATCCCGGGCGAGCCGACGGGCATGCCGGGAACCGCGAGGCCCTTCGCCTGAGGTTTCTCGACCAGCAGTCGCTTGATCGCGTCCGCGGGCACATGGCCCTCGATGACGTAGCCGTCGATTTCGGCGGTGTGGCACGACGCGAGGCCCCGGGGCACACCCAGACGGGCCTTCAGGCGGTTGACCTCCGGGGACTCGATGACCTCGACGGCAAATCCGGCCTTCCGGACGTGATCGACCCAGGCGCCGCAGCAGCCACAACTCGGATCCTTGGTGACCGTCATCGTCGGCAGGGCTTCCACCGCGGAGGCCGGGAGGGCGGAAGCGGCGGCAAGGCCGGCGAGGAGCGCCCGCCGGCTGATGGTCAGGTTTGATGACATGACGCGCACCTCACTGCTTCGCGTTCGTGGCGAGCCAGGACTTCATCATGGCGATCTCGTCCTCCTGCGCCCTGATGACGTTCTGGGCGAGTTCGCGGATCTTCGGATCCTTGCCGAAGGCGACAACGATTTTGGCCATGTCGATGGCGCCCTGATGATGGGCGATCATGTTGCTCGTGAAGTCGGCATCCACGTTGCCCGTATACTCCATCGCCATCTCACGATGCATGCGCTCGTTGACAGCGTTCATGGCCAGCGAGGCGACGCCCTGATCCCCGCGCGGGCCGTCCATCTGCATGGAGCCGGACTGCCGGCCCATCATGCCGGCCTGCATCATCGGACACATCATCATGCCCGACATCATGCCGCCCGGGCGCTGACTGCCCGGTATCGTGCCGCCCTGCATGCCGGACATTCCGCCCTGCGGTGCGGGCATGGTGCTCATCTGGACCTGGGAACCGACCATCGGAACGGTGGCCTGTGTCTGAGCCTGCTCCGGATGGTGAGCGGTGTGGTCCGCGTCGGACGGGGTGGCCTGCTGGGCAAGGGCCGGAACCGACAGGCCGGCGGCGAGGACGAGAGCGAGAATGGATGACCTCATGGTGGTTCTCCTCGAGAACGTTCGAGCTTCTGAAACATGGCCGCCGTCGGGACGATCGGCCGGATGAGGGAGAGCTGTCTCAGGTTCGGGGAGGAGGGGTCGCCGTCTCGGGAGCGATATCGTCGGGGAGAACGGACACGATCTCCCATCGGATCGCCTGCCGATCATGGGGGGCAGGCAAGCTCGTCATGGCGGGAACGGCCGTCCACCCGCAACGGGCTTGGGCACACACGAGGTTACAGCTCCCGTCCGGCGCGGCCGGCTCCGGATCGCAGCAGTCGTGGGACGACGTGCCCTGGACGTAGTGAGCGCCATCAGCGGCCCAATCCTTCGCCGCCGCACTGGGCATCGGTCCGATCACGGCAACGGCCATCAGCACCGCGAGAAAGGGGCGGATGATCGAGGACGCTGCGTTCGGGATCGTCATCATGCTCGGAATTCTACCACAGTTGCCCAGAGCGGCATTGCGGGATGTCAAACTCGTGAACTGGCACCGCGATCATCCGCCTGTCGCGAATGTCTGGTGGGGCTCAACCACCAGACCAAACCATTACTTCGGCTCAGTACCGATAGCTGCCTTTGGGAAATGCGGCGCTGCCCTTCGAAAACCCCCGGCAAGTCTCAGGCTTTTCCCGCACGACTCTTGGGAAAAGCCCCAGTCAATCCGGACTGCAAGAAGTGCTACACTGCTGGAGCGATGAGCGTAAGGCTAGCGCATCGTGCGGAAAAGTGGATCCGGTTTTCCGCACCGAACGATGCGCTGCTTAAGGGATTGAGCATCGGACCCAAAAGTGGGTCCACTTTTGGGTCCGATGCTCTAACGGCCGGTGCGCCTCACAATCGTAGCATCGCAGCGCACACTTCAGCCCGTCGACACCTCGACAAGCCACGTCGGCTTCCGGTGCGTCACGCGAGGAACCCCGGAGACCTGACAGAGGAGGTTCCCCATGTCTCATGGAATTTCCACGGATGATTCCACCACCACTGCCACGAATGGGAAATCGCGACTGAAACAGATCCTTGCTGGCGCACGCGGCGCGACACAGGGAGCCCTTCTGGGCGCCACCGCGCTCGTCTCCGCCGCCGCCCTGGCGCCTGCCGCCGCGCAGGCACCGGCACGGCCGAACATCGTTGTGATCATGGGCGATGACATCGGCTGGAACAACATCGGTGCCTACAACCAAGGCATGATGTCCGGCCGCACACCGAACCTTGACCGGCTGGCATCGCAGGGCATGCGCTTCACCGATTACTACGCCGAGGCAAGCTGCACAGCCGGGCGCGCCAACTTCATCACCGGTCAGTTGCCGATCCGCACCGGGCTCACCACCGTCGGACAGGCCGGCTCGCCGATCGGCATTCCGGACGAGGCGCCGACCATCGCAACGGTGTTGAAGTCCATGGGCTATGCCACCGGCCAATTCGGCAAGAACCATCTCGGCGACCTCAACCGCTTCCTGCCGACCGTACACGGCTTCGACGAATTCTTTGGATACCTCTATCACCTGGATGCGATGGAGGATCCTTGCCACCCGACCTATCCGCAGGCCCTGCTGGCAACCGTGGGCCCCCGCAACATGGTCCACTCCTTTGCCACCGACAGGGATGACGCGACCGAGCAGCCACGCTGGGGCCGGATCGGCAGGCAGCGGATCGAAGATGCAGGCCAGTTCTGCCCGAAGCGGATGGAGACCGTCGACGACGAGATCCTCGATACCACGCTGAAATTCATCGACAAGGCGCGCAGTGAAAACAAGCCGTTCTTCGCCTGGCTCAACCCCACCAGGATGCATGTCATCACGCATCTCTCGGAGAAGTATAATGCCATGCGCACGCCCGAGAACGGCTGGAGCGTCTATGAAGCCGGAATGGCGCAACTCGACGACGTCGTCGGCTCAGTGATGAAATACCTGACCGACAACCGTCTCGACGACAACACCATCGTGGTCTTCACGACCGACAATGGTGCCGAGAACTTCACATGGCCCGATGGCGGCCAGACGCCTTTCGCCGGCGGCAAGGGGACGGCGCTCGAAGGCGGCTTTCGCGTGCCGGCCATCGTCCGCTGGCCGGGCAAGGTGCCGGCAGGCAAGGTCGAGAACAGTATCATATCCGGCCTCGATTGGTTCCCGACCCTTGTGGCAGCAGCCGGCAATCCGACTATCATCGACGAATTCAAGGCTGGAAAGAAGATCGGCGACATGACCTACAAGGTCCATCTCGACGGCTACGACCAGACCGCATTCCTCACCGGCCAGGGACCATCGAAGCGGAACGAGATCTTCTATTTCACCGAGTCCAACCTGAGCGCGGCGCGCATCAACGACTTCAAGTACCGCTTCACCGATCAGCCAAACGGCTGGCTGGGTGCAACCCAGAGGGTCGACTGGCCGATCCTGGTCAACCTGCGGCTCGATCCCTACGAGCGTACGGGCATGCCTGACGGCAAGAATGGATCGCTCGCTTATTACAACTGGTTCGTCACCGAGTTCTGGCGTTTCGTTTTCGTGCAGCAGGAGGTGGCGAAGGCGGCCCAGACCTTCGTCGATTTCCCGCCGATGCAGCGGGGCGCGAGCTTCAACATGGCGGCGGTCAAGCAGCAGGTCGAACGGGCGATCCAGGCGCGCCAGAGCGACTAGAGCGGTCTCTCGCATCGTGGCTTATGACATGTGCCGGTTCACTATCCTACTCAAGCATAGGAGGAAGCAGTGATGAGGAGCGTGCTGATATTCCTTACCCTTGCCGCGGTCGCGGCACCTGCAACCGCCCAGGTCGGGCCACCCACCTCCCAGCGGACATGCTCGGCCAACCGACAGCTTGTCATGCGGGAAGGCGCGGTCGTCCTCGATACTGGACCCTCCACCTACGCTCGTTTCGTCAGGAGCGGCGCCGAATGCACCGTCGACCAGTTCCCTGAGCCTGCGTGGGTTCCAAGCTCCAACAACCCGCAATGCTTCATCGGCTATCGATGCAGGGACGGATCCGACGATTTCTGATGACACCGAGCCGATCCGGCCCCGGGATCGAGGGGCAGGCCAACAGCAGCAGGCCGGGCAAGGCTCCATCGAGCCCGCCCGGCTTGGCCGTCAGAGCCGCACCGTCCGAAGCCGGATCGCGTTGCCGATCACGCTGACCGAGGACAGCGCCATGGCGGCCGCCGCGATGATCGGCGACAGCAGGATGCCGAAGAGCGGGTACAGTACGCCGGCCGCCACCGGCACGCCGAGCGCGTTGTAGATGAAGGCGAAGAACAGGTTCTGGCGGATGTTGCGCATCGTGGCGTGCGACAGCCGCCGTGCCCGCACGATCCCGGTCAGGTCGCCCTTGACCAGGGTCACGCCCGCGCTCTCCATTGCCACGTCGGTGCCGGTGCCCATGGCGATGCCGACATCCGCGGCCGCCAGCGCCGGCGCGTCGTTGACCCCGTCGCCGGCCATGGCGACGACCCGGCCCGCACGTTTGAACTTGTTGACCACGGCGCTTTTCTGGTCGGGCAGAACCTCGGCTTCGACCTCGTCGATCCCGAGCCGACGGGCTACCGCCTTCGCGGTGGTCCAGTTGTCGCCGGTCAGCATTACGACGTGCACGCCCTCGGCCTTCAAGGCGGCGAGGGCTTCCGGAGTCGAGGGCTTTACCGGGTCGGCGATGGCGATGGCGCCGGCCACCTTCCCATCGATGCCGGCGAAGATCGCCGTCGCGCCGTCCTCCCGCAGCCTGTCGGCCTGCTCCGCCAAGGGAGCCACATCGATGCCGTGCTCGGCCAGGAATGCCTTATTGCCAAGGGCGATGCGCCGACCCTCGACGGTGCCGAGCGCACCTTTGCCCGTGGGCGAGTCGAAGTCGGTGACGGGCGCGGTGGCGACGCCCCGCTTCTCGGCCGCGGCGACGATCGCGACCGCGAGAGGATGCTCGCTCGCCCGCTCGACGCTGGCGGACAGGCGCAGGACGTCGGCCTCGGTGAAGCCGGGGGCGGGCACGATGGCGGTGACGGCCGGCTTGCCCTCGGTGAGGGTCCCGGTCTTGTCGACCACGAGGGTGTCGACCTTCTCCATGTGCTCGAGCGCCTCGGCGTTCTTGATCAGCACGCCGGCCTGCGCTCCGCGTCCGACGCCGACCATGATCGACATCGGCGTGGCCAGCCCGAGCGCGCAGGGGCAGGCGATGATCAGCACCGCCACGGCGGCCACGAGGCCGTAGGAGAGTCGCGGCTCGGGCCCCCAGATCGCCCATGCGATGAAGGCCAGCACCGCCACCCCGATCACGGCCGGCACGAAGTATCCCGAGACCTGATCGGCCAGGCGCTGGATCGGGGCACGGCTGCGCTGGGCCTCGGCCACGAGTTGGACGATCTGCGACAGCATGGTGTCGCGCCCGACCTTCTGGGCCTCGATGACGAGACCGCCCGACTGGTTCATAGTGCCGCCGATCGCCTTGCCACCGACTTCCTTGGTGACCGGCATCGACTCGCCGGTGACCATGGACTCGTCGACAGCGCTGCGGCCCTCGACGACCACGCCGTCCACCGGCACCTTCTCGCCCGGCCGCACACGCAAGCGGTCGCCCACCTGCACGGCGTCGAGCTGGACCTCCTGCTCCGTGCCGTCGGGTATGAGCTTGCGGGCCGTCTTCGGCGCGAGGTCGAGCAGGGCCCGGATGGCACCGCTCGTCGTCTCGCGGGCCCGCAGTTCGAGCACCTGTCCCAGCAGGACCAGCACCGTGATGACGGAGGCCGCCTCGAAATAGACCGCAACGGCGCCGTCATGACCGCGGAAGGCCGCCGGGAAGATGTCGGGCGCCAGCGTCGCGACCATGCTGTAGACCCACGCCACGCCGGTGCCCATGGCAATCAGTGTGAACATGTTCAGGTTGCGCGTGACGAGGGATTGCCAGCCGCGCACGAAGAACGGCCACCCGGCCCAGAGCACGACCGGGGTCGCGAGCAGCATCTGGATCCAGTTCGAGGTCTGCTGACTGATGTAGTGGCTGAGGCCTGTCAGGTGGCCGCCCATCTCCAGCGCGACCACCGGCAGGCTCAGGCCGAGGCCGATCCAGAAGCGGCGCGTCATATCCACGAGCTCGTGGCTCGGACCGGTCTCTGCCGTTGCCAGCACGGGTTCGAGCGCCATGCCGCAGATCGGGCAGGAGCCCGGCCCCACCTGCCGGATCTGGGGGTGCATCGGGCAGGTGTAGATCGTGCCCTCGGGCACGGGTTCAGCCTTCCGCGCCGTTGCCGGCTCGACGTACTTCGCGGGTTCGGCCATGAACTTCGACTGGCAGCCTGCGGAGCAGAAGTAATACGGCTTGCCCTCGTACTGGGCCCGGTGCTGGGTCGCATGCGGATCCACCATCATGCCGCAGACCGGGTCCTTCACCTTGCCGGCATCCGTCGCAGGATCATGGTGATGTCCCGCGTGGGCGCCATGGTCGTGATGGTGCTCATGGCTTTCGTGGCCCTTGGTGGTTGGGGTGTCGGTCATGGCTGTTCTCCACTGACGCTTACAGGCAGTGCGGCTACCTTGAGGCTTCCCATCATGAGAAGGTCAAGCGACCGGAACCCGACCGGTCGCCTGTCGCCCCGCTCCTACTTGCCCTTCTGGATCCTGACGACGCTGATCTGGCCGTTCACGCGGTCGGCGGTGAACTGGACCTTGTCGCCGGCCTTCAGGCCCTTGAGCAGGGCCGGGTCCTGGGCGCGGAACACCATGGTCATGGCTTCCATGTCCAAGTTCTTGATCGGGCCGTGGTCGATCGTGATCTTGCCTTGCGCGGTGTCGACCTTCTCGACCGTGCCGGTGACCGTCGGCAGGCCCTGCGCGAGGGCTGCGCCGGAAAGGCTCAGGGCGGCGATCAGGCTAATGGCGATACGCTTCATAGGGAACTCCTTTTCGGATCTTGATGACGAGGGGATTGGTGCCGTCACTTGACGACGACGGTGCCGTGCATGCCGGACTCGTAGTGGCCCGGGATCAGGCAGGCGAACTCGAAGGTGCCGGGCTTGGTGAAGCGCCAGACGATCTCGTTGGAGCCTTTCGGGGTGAGCCGCTTCCCGTTCGGGTCGTCGTGCTCCATGTCCGGGTTCTTCTGCATCTGGACCTTGTGCTTGGCGTTGTTCTCGATCGAGTCGAGCATGAACTCGTGATCCACTTGGCCGTGGTTCCTGAGCACGAACTTCACCTGCTCGCCGCGCTTGATCTCCACCTTGTTGGGCTCGAACAGCATCTTCGCGTCGTCGGTCTCCTTCATGGTGACCTCGATCGTGCGGGCGACGGGCTTCTTCGGGTCGCCCGGCTCGCCGGCCGCGAAGGACTTGTGGCTGTGTCCGGGCTCGCCGGGACCGGCAAGCGCAAGCCCGACGGAGAGCGCCAGCGCCGCTGCGGCGCCCATGAGGGCCAAAGTGCGTGTCTTCATCGATTGCTCCTGTTGCATCCGTTGTGTCGGAATCAGTGATTGTCGTGGCCGCCGGCCGCGCGGACCGGGCGCTTGCGCGGGTCGACGGCGCGGAATTCCGTCGCTTTCACGCCGCTGTCGGGCGGGATCGCGCGGGCGGGTTCGGCGAGCTTCTCGCCCGTCCACTCGTAGGCGACCGTGCCCTCCGGATGCTTGTACCAGCCGGGATCCTTGTAGTCGTCGGCCGCCAGGCCGGGACGGACCTTCACGACCGAGAACATGCCGCCCATCTCGACGGGACCGAACTGGGCGAAGCCCGTCATCATCGGCAGCGTGTTGTCGGGGAGTGGCATCTCCATCGAGCCCATCTCGCCCATGCCGGCCGAGCCCATCGGCATGTAGCCTGGAGCGACCTTCTTGATCGCCGCTGCGGTCTTCTTCATGTTGACGCCGATATAGGTCTTCACGTCGTGGCCCATGGCGTTCATGGTGTGATGCGACTTGTGGCAGTGGATCGCCCAGTCGCCCGGGGCGTCGGCCACGAACTCGAACGCACGCATCTGACCGACCGCGACGTCGACGGAGACCTCCGGCCACTGCGCCGCCTCCGGCACCCAGCCGCCGTCCGTGCCCGTGACCTTGAAGTCGTAGCCGTGCATGTGGATCGGGTGGTTGGTCATGGTCAGGTTGCCGAACCGGATCCGCACCTTGTCGCCCTGACGCACCACCAGCGGGTCGATGCCGGGGAACACGCGCGAGTTCCAGCACCAGAGATTGAAGTCGAGCATCGTGTTGACCTTCGGCACGTAAGACCCGGCCTCGATGTCGAAGGCGTTGAGCAGGAAGACAAAGTCGCGGTCGACGCAGCGCTCCGCTGGATCACGCGGGTGCACGACGAAGAAGCCCATCATACCCATCGCCATCTGCACCATCTCGTCGGAGTGCGGATGGTACATGAAGGTGCCGGACTTCTGGCAGATGAACTCGTACACGAAGGTCTTGCCCGGTGGGATGTGCGGCTGGGTCAGGCCGCCGACGCCGTCCATGCCGTTGGGCAGGAGTTGGCCGTGCCAGTGCACCGCCGTGTTCTCCGGCAGCCTGTTGGTGACGAAGATGCGCACCTTGTCGCCCTCGACCGCCTCGATGGTCGGGCCCGGCGACTGGCCGTTGTAGCCCCACAAATGCGCCTTCATGCCGGGCGCGAGCTCACGCACGACGGGCTCGGCGACGAGATGGAACTCCTTCCAGTCGCCGTTCTGGCGCCAGGGGAGGGTCCAGCCGTTGAGAGTGACCACGGGTTGGTAGTCCGGCCCGCTCTTCGGATAGAGCGGCGGCTGCATCGTGGCCTCGGTCATGGTCGGCGCCTCGGGCAGGCTCGCCGCCTGTGTGCGTCCGCTGATCATGGAGGCGCCTGCAAGGGCTAGGCCTCCGGCGCCGAGGAAGTTCCTGCGCGATAGGTCGGTCATTGGGTCTCTCCCTGGTCAGTGCCCGCCGCCACCGCCGCCAGCGGCGGCAGTCACGGTTTCTCCGCCCCCTTCACTGCCGTTCCCGGCACCGCCGCCAACGAGGGCGGTCTTGAGGTCGGTGGCGGCGATCCAGAAGTCGCGGCGGGCGTTGATGGCGTCGACGTTGCTGAGGATGCGGGTGCGCGCGTCGATAATGAGCTGGCTCACGTCGACGAGCATGCCGCTGTATTGAAGGGTTGCCTCGTCCTGGATCCGCTTCTGCAACGGCAGGACGCGGCCCTGGTAGTGGCGGGCGAGGTCATAGTGGCCGCGGTAGCGCAAGTACGCCTCGCGCGCCTCGGAGCGGACGTTGACGGCCCGCTCCGCCAAGCGGTTGGCCGCGGCCATGTAGGTCTCCTGCGCATTGCGGACGCCCACCGCGCCGAAGTCGAAGATCGGGATCGTGAACTCGACCTCCAGCCCGCGCCGCTTGATCCTTTCGCTCTCGACCACGGTCTGGCCGCCCTCGGTGAAGACGGACGTCGTGCGCTCGTAGCTGGAGAGGCCGGCGAGCTCGATGTCGGTCACCAAGCGGGTGGCGTTGGTCAGACCGTATTGCCCTGCGACGGCATTCAGGTCATGGCGTAGCGCCTGGAGGTCGACACGCCGTTCGAGTGCCCGACGCTCGATGTCCTGGGCCGAGGCGATGCGGGCAGGCAGGGGTGGCAGTGAGTTCGGCAGGCGGAAGTCGATGTCCCGGCCCCACAGCCCGAGCTGGCGGATCAGGCGCTCGCGGGCGACCTTCTGCTCAATCCGCGCACGGGCAAGCTGCGCGCCGAGTTCCTGGTAGAAGGCATGCTCGCGGGCCTGTTCCAGTTTGTTGAGGGCGCCGCTCTCCCCGAGCTGCTTGGCGAGCTCCGAAGCGGTTTCCGCCGTCCCGAGCGCCTGCTGCATGAAGGCGACCTGCTGGTTGGCCGCGATGGCTCGGTAGTATTCCCGGCGTGTGTCGGCGGCTAGCCGCAGCACGGCCTCGGCGGTGCGGAACTGGGCGGCGCGGAATCGCTGTTCGGCGACCGCCGTCCGGGCCGGCAGCGTGGCGAGCTCGAATAGCCCGATCAGGATCTGGCGTTCGATCTCCAGCTCCAGGCTGCCGCCGAGGCGGGACAGGGCCACCGTCGGGTTCGGAGGGAGACTCGTGCGGACGTATTCAGCCTCGGAGACGCCGAGGTCGTTGAACGCCGCTTGCAGGCCGCGGTTCTTGAGCAGGGCGATCTGGACGGCGCTGTCCGCGGTCAGGGGGCGCCTGAGGAGGGCTTCGGCCTGCTGCTGCGTCGCAAGCGCATCGGCCTCGCTGGCGACCTTCACGACGTCCTTGTTCAGTTCCGCGTAAGCGACCGTTTGCGCGCTCGACAGCCCGCCGTCGGCCGAGAACGAGACGCAGCCGCCCAGCATCAGGGTGGCGGTGACGCTCCCGAGCAGCCGCAGCCTGCGCGCCGGCCCCGCATGTTCCTTGTCGATCATTGTTTTCGTGTCCTTGCGCATGGGTCACCGGCCCCTGCGGGCGGCATCGTCGCTGTCGTCGCGTTCGGAATCGGCCCCGGGGGCGACGCGTCGGTTGAGCTCCCGCCAGTCGAGGGGATTGACGACGTCGTATCCACGCACGTCCGCGGTGACGGAGGAGTAGGCCGGCGGGCGGGCGCCCATAGCAGGATCAGCCGCCGCGACGAGATAGGAGGGGTGTTCGGAAGGTACGCAGCCAGCCAGGCCGAGGCCGAGCGCCGCGAATGAAATGAGCTTCAACATAGGATCCGTCTCCCGGCGGACCTCCGCGACAGGGTCGATGTCAGGATTGCGGCAGGGACGGCATATGTCCGTCCCCCATCACGGGCCTGGCGTTCTAATCACTGCGGCGGGAGGATGACCGGTTCGAGCTTCAAGTCGGGCAGGGCTGGCCTTGGAACGTAGCCATGCCGATGCGTGCGGGCGTCACTCGCCCGCGCCTGGGTCAGACGGTTCGTGGGGGCCTGTCGAGGCCGCCTGCGGTGATGCCCTCGACCTGCTCGTCGCCGGGCAATACAACGGGGATCGTGGACATCGCAGGAGAGGAGAGGTCGGGAAACGCGCTGGCCTGGAAGGCGTGACAGGTGCCCATGCTGCAACAAACGGGGCCGGAGCAATCGTGCGAGCTCTCGTCGTGATCGGCCACAGCGCCCAGGTCGGCGTCGTGAGACGGGACCTGGTCAGGATGCTCGTGATCCCTGTCTAAAGCGGCATGGGTGTGCCCCGCATCGGCTGTCACTGCGTGCGGATGCCCGGCTGACGCGGCCGCCTGCGGCACGGAGATCGGGAAGATCGCCATGGTAATCGCAAGCAGAGCAACGATGATGGTGCCCATCAGCCGCAAGGGGGAAACGCTCCTGTTCGTCGTGACCGGATTTGTGTCATGGAGGTTTGGATTCGACAAGATTCGGCCCATCGGATTCACCCGAGAGGCAGGAGGATCGGCTCAGCCGCATAGCCGGCCTCCTGCAGGGCGCGCAGGAGGGCGGACTCGAAGCGTGTCGAGATGACACGGAGGGTTCGGGCCGGGATATCAGCCGTGATGCGCACTGTTTGGTCGATGTCCCGCAGGGCCCGGACCACGAAGCCCAGGCAGCCTCCGCACTTCAGGTCGGGCACGTGGAAAAGATGCATGGTCGGGATCTCGATTCGCTTAAGGTGAGATCGGTCTGGGCCTTCCCACGGTGGCAAGGTCAAGCCGAGGTTTCTTGCGCCATCGGAGAGGAGCGCGAATACCAGGCCGCTCGCACCGGAGCCCGGTAGGGACTGAGCACGACCGCCGCCGCCGACCGTAGCGGAAGCGGATGCTTGCAACGCTTTCCGCCCGCCTTTCCTGAGGTGTCCGCTTATCCGCACCATATGTCGATGGGGGCACTGCGGCCTCTCAGGTTGCGAGGGCCAATGGACCGAAAGGCGTCGACGACGGACAGGTCACCTGTGGCCTCGCGAGCCCTTGCCATGAAGGCCTCGCTGGCGACGATTCCGCAGTCCAGCTCACGCGTGATGCCCTGGAGGCGGCTGGCCGTGTTGACCGTGTCGCCGACGACCGTGAACGCCATCGAGCGCTCGGAACCGATGTCGCCCATGACGACCGGACCGTAGTGAAGGCCGATCCCGATGACATCCTGGCCGCTGCGCGCACGCTCGTCGTTCCACCGCTCGACCTCGGCCAGCATGGCCCGGGCGCAGGCAAGTGCCCGGACGGCGTCGTCCGAAGCGGGATCGGGAACCCCGAAGGTGACCAGAAGGGCGTCGCCGATGAACTTGTCCAGGGTGCCGCCGTGCGCGAAGACGATGCTCTCCATCCGGGCATGGAATCCGCGCAGGAGGTGCATGACCTCCTCGGGAGCAAGCCGCTCGGAAAGCGTCGTGAAGCCCTTGATGTCCGCGAAGAGCACGGCCACCTCCTGCCGCCGGTCCCCGCCGAACGGTTGGTCGGAACGGGCAAGCCGCTCCACGACCCGGGGCGAGAAGTAGCGGGCGAGGTTGGCTTGCCGACGCTCGGCGCTGGCACGGGTGAGCGCCAGGCGGCGTGAGCGTTCGACCGCCGCCGTGAGCGCCGCCGCCACCAGAAGCAGCACGAGGGCTTCGGAGTACCAGTGCCCGATATGCACGAAGGCAAGATTGCGAAACGCTTCGACGGAGTTCGCGACGATGCTGCCCGACATGCTCGGAACGCCAATGCGGATGTCGGGGTCAAGGAAGGCAACGGCGAGGGGAATGGACCAGCCCAGCACCGCACAAACCCCGGACCACATCAGCAGGAGGGGATCGAGAGCAAAGGTGCGCAGGGCCAACAGGAACACGAACCAGAGCACCAGGCCCCCTTGAGGGTCACGGTGATCGGGATCGTACCTTCGAGCCAGGGATTGGGCAGGGCCAGGACGACGCCAAGGATCACGCTGTCGAGCAGGGCGAACGCCATGGCGATGCCGCGCGGATGGCGGTGTCGCTTCAGGATCGCGAACTCGGCCAAACCGGAGGCGAGGACGGCTCCCACGGCCGCGAGGTTGAACACGGCGGCCCAGCCGACATGGAACAGGTCGTGCCCGAGCCAAACGAAGGCCACCGCGAGAAGCACGATGCGGACCTTGGCGGCGAGGCGCAGCCCTTCCTGCTCCTCGAGGCGCAGAGAGGCGGCCACGCGATCCGGCAAGGGCGCGGCTCCGAATGTGCCCAGGAATGGCACCGCAACGCCTAGATTGATCATGATGGCGTCCTCACCTCATTCGCCTCCGGAAGCACCCTGGATGGTACCTGAAGGCTGGGGCGTTCGTTCAGTTGTCGCGAGGCGAAACCATCGTTTGTATGGCGGGAAAGGCCCCCCGAGCGACGCGAAGTCCTGGCTAGCGCATCGTGCGGACCCGAAGGGCCGCGTCAGCGAAACGTGGACCCGGTTTTCCGTATCCATCCGATGCTCTAGTTGCGCACCGTCTTCTGCGCCGTCGTTCGACGTGCGGAGCGGAGGCCGACAGACCCGAAGTGCGGGGTCGAGCGGATATCGAGCAATTCCGTTTCATGGCCAGTCCGAAGCCCCTCGATGATCGGGCATTCAGGGCGACCATCCCCTTGGCAATGGTCGGCGAGATGGCTGAGGGTTGCGGCCATCTCCTGCAACTCGCGCGCCTCCCGCTCCAGGACCTCGACATGTTCGAGGGCGATCCGCTTCACGTCCGTGCTCGCCCGGTCCCGGTCCCGCCACAGCGCGACGAGTTCCGTGATCCGCTCGACGGAGAAGCCGAGGTCGCGGGCGCGGCGGATGAAGCCGAGGGTGGCGACGTCGTTTCCCGAGTACACCCGGTACCCGGCCTCGGTCCGGACGGTCTTCGGGATCAGCCCGATGGACTCATAGTAGCGGATCATCTTGGCCGAGACGCCCGATGCTGCAGCCGCTTGTCCGATGTTCATGGCCTGCCCTCCTGCCTTGCGGTGACGATCCCCATCGCTCCCGTTTTGGTTTAATCCTTCCCATCATGGGAAGGTCAAGCGGCCAAAGCCCCGGATGACGCACCTTCGTAATCGCGAGGGTCGCCCGGCTGCCGGAACTATTGCTAACATGCCGGCATGACCGCTTTGGACTGGATTCCAGACACCCTTCGCCACTCGGCAACGCGACGTTCGCTCAGTGTGGGCGAGACCCTATTCCTGCGAGAGGACCACCCGCTCGGCCTGTACCTCCTGGAAGCCGGTGAGGTCCGCCTGACCCGCTCGGATCCGGAGGGCCGGGAGGTGATCCTCTTCCGGGCGCACCGTGACGATCGCGAATCTCACCGACGCCACACGGCCGTCATCGGGGCGACACAGGCGGCGCTTCGGGCCGCCCACCTGAAGTACCATCTTGCCACGGTGGAGATCCTGACCGCGGAGCAGGTTCGGCGGTATGGCGAATTGCGGGGCTACGTCCGTGTTCAATAGGACATCACAGCGGAGCATTGCGCACCGAGTGCTGAGGAGGTCGGGAATTGGCACTTCCATGAAGGAGCCGAATGTGCGCTCACGCGGGAGCACCAGACATTCCGGAATGACATGCGAACTTCACCGCCTGACCGCAGGCGCCCGATCGCATCCATGCATGCGATGCGTTTCGCTAGTGAGGCCTGCCGGGATCTTAACGTCACCCTGCCACGAGGATGACGCCACCTACGAGTAAGGCAACGCTCCAGAGAATATCCATGTTGATCCAGCCCCGCCTCAGAAATGCGAGCCCTTGGTCATAGACGATCAGGCTGACAGCTCCGATCACCGCCAGCATCGCCCCCGTGTGAACAGCGAGCGCCACAAATGAAATCGGAACTGAGGTCAAGGCAGTAAGTTCGCCGCCCATGCCGGGAGAAACGCACAGCGACAGGAGTGCGGGGATCAGCATGAAGCCGGCCCCGTGAGCACTGGCTATCATGAAAGACCATAAGGCCAGACCGGCCAAGCCGGTTTGCATCCCGATCCGGAGAGGGGGGCGATGGCCGGCGAGAGTATGTGTGGCCGCCCAGGCGATCAGGAGGATTCCGGCGCCGCGGCCGAGGAACGTCGCATCGACGACCGTTCCGAAGACGATCACCGCCAGCAGAACAGCGCCCACCGCTACAGCATGGCCGAGGGCGATAGGCGCCAGGGCGAGAACCACAAGGCCCCGGCTCTGACGGTGCAGGCCGAGCGCGACGGCAAACAGCCAGCCCATGACGGGATTCAGGCCATGGAACGCGCCGAGCCCCGCAAGAACCACCCAGGGCCAGAGTGTGGAGGAGAGCGTGTTCATCCTCATTCACCGGATCGGCAGGGACCGCCGTCAGGGATAACAGTAGGAGTCGGATGAGCAGTCACCGCCCTCAAGCCGGACCTGATGAGGCCGATGCCCCTTGGGCCATTCGATGAAGAAATCCTCGTCGAACGCGATGCCGCCCTCCGGATCCGCATTCAGCTTCACCATCCAGCCCTCGAAGCCGCGGTGGTAGAACTGCTGATCGATGGGACCGTAGAGCGAATTGGTGAAATACACCCGCCGTCCGTCCCGGCTGATCTCGACCATCTGCGGCCCTCCCGTCAGGTGCCCATTCTGTGCCTTGGGATGAGAGGCACGGGACACGATCCCGCCAATCCGCACCGTGCCGGTGAGCTTGGGGTTCAACGGGTCGGAGACGTCGTATTGCTGGAGATCGCCCGTGCCCCAGCACGACACGTAGAGGAAACGGTCATCCATGGACAGGTCGATGTCGGTCACGAGCGGCGGCACCGCACCGAATCCCTTCAGCATATCCGGCAGGCCATCCGGGCTCGCGGGTTCGGCCGGGATGGTGATGATCTTCTTGACGGCCCAGTGATCGCCCTCGCGGTACCAGGTCCAGATCGAGGAGGAGAGATCCTTCAGGCTGATCACGCAGTTGACGAACCCATGTGCCTTCGTCGGATCGTGCGCCGGGCGCAGTTCAAATATGAGCTGATGCTCTTCGCCGAAGTCGATCTCCTGCAGATGCTTGCGTTTCAGCAGATCCCAGAAATGCAGGCGGCGGCCGTATTTCGAACCCAGCAGGATTTCCGGCACGAGGCCGTTCTCGAAGGTGTCGGGCGTGCCCCATTCGCTGGTCACCAGCGTGTCATAGCCGAGATGCCACCAGCCGTCATAGGCGAGCTGCTGCGATCCGCGGTCGACCTCCCAGCGTCCGAGCGGCTCGAAACTCTCGTGGTCCATGACGAAGATGCCGCCAGGCGCCTTGCCTTCGGCATTGCCAAGGGCCGTGACGTAAATACCGTCGGGCCCGCAATGAACCGTGTGTGGCCGGGTGTAGCCGGTCCGCTCGGCGATTACCTCGGGCTCGATCACCTTCACGATGGTGGGGTTGCGCGGATCGGGCTTGGTGTCGAGGATATGAATCCGGGACGAGCGCAGCCCCGGCACGACAAGATAGCGCCGCTCCACGTGAGGATGGGGCATGTTGGGACAGAGGCAGGACGAGCACGCATTCCAGCCGAAATGGTGCAGTTCGTCGCCCGTATTCGGCATGGCCACCGAGCCGACGATCGTGGCATAGGAAGGGGAGGCCGGGTCGAGGTCGACGACCGCGATGCCGTCGGGCTGTTGCCGGTCCGGATCGAACATGGCCACGTAGGCCAGCGTCTCGGGCGGAGCTTTTTCGGCCAGGCGTGGAGAAGGATAGAAACTGGGATCTGGCTGCCAACGCGTCACGACACCCTCCCTGATCGCCCCCTGGGCCGACGGCAAGTGTCTTATCCTTGTGCTGATGTCGGCAGTATATCGCATCCTCCAGGGTGTGTCGCCCCAACCATGATGGCGGATCCGCCGAATGCGAACTTCTGCGGCTGGCACATGGCTGAAATACGCCGAATGTCCGCTCACGTGGCAAGCACCGGACATTCGGAAAAGTCGGAACGTCGCTGCCCGATCCCGAAGGGGCCACGCCCCTGTTCGGTTGCCCTCAATGGAACGGCGCCGAACGCAACGGGCGTTGCAGCTGCCTCTGGCAGGTTAGCGGATCCTGGCCCGACCCACCGGCACGAGGTCGATGTGAGCCGGATTCGGCTTGTGGTCCAGCATGGCCCCGTTTGCGGCATCCAGGACGAGACCAAGTGATCCGCCGGGCAGGATCGCGTTACAAGCGCCGCATCCTCGCAACACCCTCGCCGTCATCCCCGGACTTGTTCCGGGAATTTCCCGAGCATCCATGGTCGGCATTATCAACCAAAGACAGCTACCTTTGAGACGAGGTTGATCCCGCCGTCCTTCGATCGGCGCATCTCGCGTCCCACCGCGGAGCGGAAAACGGCTGGAAGTTGGAGTGCAGGCGGTATTCTCGCCCACAACGTCTTGGTCACCGGCCGTCCTTTGCGTGTGCGTCGCGGCGCCTGGCCTGTGACGACACGCTGCGACCAGC